>JBATHN010000030.1:0-5100 GCA_049666885.1 Desulfobacterales bacterium | reverse complement strand
CACCGCGGCCACTTCCGCCAATGCCTTGCTGCCGTTGAGATGGCCGTGGGTGTCGACCACGCGTTTGAAGTTGTCGATATCGAAAAAGATCAGAGAAAAGGTGGCGCCCAGGCGGCGGCCCTCGTCGACCAGCTCTTCCAGGGAACGGTAGAGATAGCGCGTGTTGAACAGGCCGGTCAAATTGTCGTGCAGCGATAGATAACGGTACTTTTCCTTGCTCAGCTTGAGTTCCTCCTCGGTCTTGATACGCTCGGCCATCTCCAGGCGCAAACGCCGGTTGATCTCCTCGATCGCTTTCTTTGACCGGTAGAGTTCCAAGTGGGTTGTGACCCTGGCCTGCAATTCAGCGCCGTTGAACGGTTTGCTCAAATAATCCATGGCTCCCATGGCGAATCCCTTGACGACGCTGTCGGTATCGTTCTTGGCCGTAAGGAAAATGATGGGCGTATCCCGGTTGTCCGGCCGGTTTCGAATGCGGCGGCAGACCTCGTACCCATCCATCTGGGGCATCATGATGTCGAGCAGGATCAGGTCGAAGCGGTTGCTCTCGACTTGGGCCAGTGCCGTCGGGCCATCCTGGGCAAAGGCTATCTGGTAATTATCGTTCTGCAGGATGCTGGCGGCGACCTGGATGTTTTTGGGCACGTCGTCAACGATGAGTATTTTGAAACGGTTATGTTGGTTCAGGTCCATTTATCGGTTCCTTTTCTATTTGCAGGTAAAAGGATTTTAGCTTGGCGACGATCTGCGGATAAAGGCTCAACGCGCTGTTGACCTGCTCCACGTCGAAGGCCTTGACATGGGCGCTCAAATCCGTTCCGTACCGGCTCAGGATCGCCAGAGCGTGGACATCGCCCAGAGTACTCACCTCCCGGGCAAAGTCGTCGATCCCGTCGAAAAAAAGATTTTTCCGGATGGCTGTCCATCGTTGCATACACTCGTTTTCGAGGCGTTCCAGAATCTGCGGAAAAAGATCGATGCGGGCGGGGGTCAGGTCCGAGGCCGGCGTCTCCTGGGATTCGTGCTGCCAAGCGGCATAGCCGATGAAGCGCTTCAGCTCCCGGAAGAGAGCGTCTTCGGTGACCGGCTTGTCCAAAAAGCCGGAAAATCCCATGACCATAAGGGAATCTCTTTCTGCTTCCATGACCGAAGCGGTGAGGGCCACCACTGGAATGCCCCGGGTCGCCTCGTCGCGGCCGATCTGTTTCGTTGCTTCGATGCCGTCCAGGACCGGCATGCGGATATCCATCAGGATCAGGTCCGGTTGGTGCTGCTTGGCCAGGCGCACGGCATCTTCACCGTTTTCGGCTTCCATGATGGTCAACGGCGTCTGGGTCAGATACTCCTTGATCAACGAACGGTTGAGGGTCAGGTCATCCACGATGAGGATGCAGGCCGGATCGAAGACAATATCGTCAGACACAGCTCTGGGCAAGGCTTCGGGTTCGGCCGCCGCCGGCGCTACCGACACGTGTGGGATGACGATCTGGAATCGGCTGCCTTTGTATTCTTCGCTTTTTACGGTGATGGCGCCGCCCATCATCTCCACCAGCCGTTTGGTGATGGAAAGACCCAGGCCGGTGCCGCCGAAGCGTTTTGTGCTTTGGCCGTCCTTCTGTTTGAATGCTTCGAAGATGTCGGCGTGATACTGCGCCGGTATGCCGATGCCCGTATCTTCGACCGTTATTGACAGATCGATGCCGTCGCCGCCCACGGAATCCCGTTTTTGAACCTCGATGCGCACGAATCCCTTTTCGGTGAACTTGACGGCGTTGCCGACCAGATTGAACATGATTTGCTTCAGGCGTACCTCATCCAGAATCAAGCAATCGGGGATTTCCTTGGAAAAGTCGATCACCAATGCGATGTTCTTCACAGCGGCTTGTGCTGCGAACATCTTGTAAACCTCGTCGAATAGGACGCGCGGCTTGACCGGTTCGCACTCGAGCTCCATCTTGCCCGCTTCGATTTTAGACAAATCCAGGATGCCGTTGATCAGGCTCAACAGGTTCCGGCCGCTGGAACTGATGGATTCGAGGTAGTTTTTCTGTTTGGGATCGGTGATCAGCGGTTTGAGGAGGTCGGAGAAACCGATCACGGCGTTCATCGGCGTGCGGATTTCATGGGAGATGTTGGCAAGAAATTCGCTTTTGGCCCGGCTGGCCGATTCGGCCGTCTCTTTGGCGGCTTGGAGCATTTTGTTGGTATCGCTCAAAGCCATCGTACGGGCGGCCACCTGTTCTTCCAGGTGTTCGCGGTATTCCTGGAGTTTTTGATCGCGGGACTGGAGCGCGGCGAGCATCCCGTTGAAGGCATCGATCAACACGCCGATTTCATCCTGGGAGTGTTTTTGGACCCGGACCGAAAAATCCTTTTGTTCGGAAACAGACCCGACCACCTGTGTCAGGTTCAGGATCGGCTGGGAGATCACCTTCTGGAAAGAAGCGGACAATAGCCAGGCAATCAGGAACGCGGCTGAAACGATGATTCCGAATATGGCCACCGTGGCGTATATCTCCCTTTGGGTGCCGCTCAGATCGTATTGGATGCAGATCGTGCCGATGACTTTTTCTTCCTGTAGAATGGCGTTGAACACGAACAGGTAGTTGCCGTCAAAGTATTGGCCGGGCTCCCGCAGGGTGGGAACGGAAAGCCGGTCCTTTTCGTCCTGGTGGACGAACACGGCGAACGGTTGTCCGTCGCGATCGTAGATGCAGGACAGAACGACGTATGGCTTGGCGCTGAGGGACGCCAGGTTGGTTTCCGCCGTGCCCCGATCGTTGAAGACGATAGCCCCGATGCTGTTGGCTCCGATCACCTGGGCCAGGCTGGAGAGATCGTTGCGCAGGTTCTGGCGTGTCTTGGTGATGTCCCTGAACATCAGGGCCGCGGAAGCAAACAGCAGGGCGATGCCGCTGGTGAGCATTATGATCAATTTCAGCTTCCATCGGATCGAGACGTCCCGTAAGGCGCCCATCTTACTTATGCTCCTCTCTGTAAATCTGTGCGGAGCCGAGTAATTGCGAACTCATCGTCAATCCGGCCCTCTTGGCGGCATCGATATTGACTTTGAAGCGCAGGCGATTTTGTTCTTCGAAGAAATTGATGACGCCGCCCATCTGGGTGAAGCCCTCGATCTCTCCTATGGTCAATATGTTGCGTTCCCGCGCAATGCCGAGAAGCTTCTGAACCAGGCTTCTGTCTTGGGTGGCGATATAGAGGATGTGGCTGGCCTCGAGGCAACTCTCCTGTGTGTAGGGGATGACCTTGATTTTTCTTCCCCTGATGGTCTGATCGTTTAATTTGAAAAGGGCGTCTGCGGCCGGCGTATCGGACGCAAAGCACAGGACCAGGTCGTCGTTTTCGGCCTTGAAAGCCGTCGGGGGCCACGAGACGAAATTCGCGAAATTGTAAATGAAGCCGGTTTTGACGTCATATTCGGTGCCGGTGAGGGGACCGCCCCAAACCGCCGCCGGCCGGAAGATCAACAGGCAGAAAAGGAGGGACACGGCGACCCGCGCGGCGCCGATTTTTCTCGTGTGCCATTTTCCGGATAATGCTTCCATCGGGCGGGCCTTCAGAAATGCCAGTCGATTTTACCGTAGACGCTGCGTTGGACCTCCAGCGTCGAGAACTCCGCATGCCCTTCCTCCAGGAGATTCTGTCCCACCAGGGACAGTTCCAGTTTCGGGAAAGGGCGCCAGGCCAGCCGGGCATCCATGACCGTGTAGCTGTCGATGTTCCTTTCCGGCAGGCTGCCGACAAAGCGGAGTGACGCATCGAAATCGATCTGTGGTGTCACGAACAGGAATGACCGGATGGAGATGACATTGCGCGGATTGACGCCCTCGGAGACGAGTGCAGTGATGTTCGGGTCAGCGACCAGGTTTTTGTCGATTTGCGTGTTCAGGTAGGTATAGGTGCCCCCCAAAAGCCAATTGGGCATGACCTGCCAATCGGCGGCGATCTCCAATCCATATGCTCGTCCGGTGGCGTTGTTGGCGTAGGTCAGGTCGTACGGCCCGGTCGGCGGGGTGCCGGAGATCTGCTCGAGGCCGATCAAGTCATCGTAGTCATTATAAAACAGAGCGACGTCGAACCATAGAGATGGCGTCGGCATCAGGCGCAGGCCGAATTCGTAGGCCGTGAGTTTTTCGGAATCGAGATCTGCGTTGCCCTGGGTGTTGACCATCACTGGAACATCGGGGTCGACAGCAGGCAGAAAAAGCTGGTCGCTGATCCTGCCGTGCAGTTCGAGCCGTGACGGATTGCGCACGGCCCTTGAGACGGCCGTCCACAGTGCCAGTTGCTGTAACGGCGTATATATCAGCCGGAGGCTCGGTTGGATTTCCAGGCCGGTGAAGTCGTTGTGTTCAAACTTCGACCCTACGGTCAACGTGAGCAGATCGGGCGCCAGCAGGATCTGATCCTGAATGAAGGCGCTCCACAAGCTTTGGTTCAAATCCAGCGGATCCATGCTGAAGTTGGGGCTCTTACGGAATTCATCGGAGATGAATCGATACTGCAGGCCCCACACGATGTCGTGGTATTTCGCGACGGTCAGGCGGTTCTGAAAATCCACATCGGCCGTATTCACTTTGCCGCTGGCTGGATCGTAATCCTTTTCGGCGTGGTCGAAATAGAGCTGTAGCGATGTGTCCGAATCCGCTGAGAGAGCGTGCTGCCATTGCCCCAGCAGGTAGAGTCCACTGGCCTCGGAGTCGTCTTTTTGCAGGCCTTGACCCGTGGGGGCGGTGGGAAAGAGTATCGAACGCCGCTCGAAATCCTTGTTGTACCTGTTTCTGTAAGCTGTCCCCTGCAGGCTGAAGGTGTTGGCTCCGGCGGCCGGCACACCGTTGACGGGCGCTGTGTCGAGGCGGAATCCTGCCCGACCTGAACGCCAGTTATCGCTCGACTGTGGATTGCCGGCGGCATCCGCCAAGCCTCCAGCGACACTGTTCAAATCCCCCCGGTTGAAAAACTTGCCATAGGCCCGGTAAGCCGTCTGTCGCCCCAGCGTACCGCCATAGCGGAGGCTGGCAATCTGCTCCTCGCTGCCGACCAATGCCACGGCCTCTCCGCCCTGGGTCTCGTATGCGT
>JBATHN010000029.1:0-2009 GCA_049666885.1 Desulfobacterales bacterium | reverse complement strand
GGCACTGTCCCAGTGGTTCAACAAGAAAGCATTTACCACCATGGTAGGACTGCTTATGTCCGTAGGCAATTTTGGTGCAGTAGTCGCCACAACGCCTCTGGCTTGGGCAGCCGGTACATGGGGGTGGCGTCCTACCTTTTTTCTCATTGGCGGCATTACTCTGGCAATGGCCATCCTCATGCTGACCATAACACGCGATCCTCCAGTACCGACGAAACCGGATCAGGGACTCTCCGATACATTTGGGACCTCATCACTGAACTTGATTGGCAATATCGTTGCCATTGTATCTTCGCTACAGTTATGGCTGGTGGCGATCATCTTCTTCGGTATCTATGGCACGGCAGTGACCCTTCAGGGATTATGGGCGACGCCATTTTTAATGACTGTGCTGAAAATTGAACGCATCCTTGCCAGCAAACTGAACATGTTGATACCCATCGGGGTTATCATCGGTGCACCCGTTTTTGGATGGTTGCCCGGTCGCCTCGGCCTCAATATAAAACGTGTGTTTACGACCATCACGGCTGTCTACACTCTCTGCTGGCTTGCTATTCTGGTTGCCTTTGACCGGTTGGGTATCTTCGGATTCACCATTATCTTTTTTGTGATGGGCGTAGCGATCGGGGGGTTTATCAGCAGCATCTGGGGGATCATTCGGGAAATCACTCCTGCCCAGCGCCTGGGCCTGACCTCGGGCATTATCAACCCCGCACCGTTTTTGGGCGTGGCTGTTTTCCAGGTACTGACCGGAAACATTCTCGATCGGGCTGGCCGAGCCGGAGAACTTTATACCCTTTCTGGCTTCAAAAGCGCATTTTCAATATGCTTGGTTGGAGTCATAATTTGTCTGGTGTTATCGCTATTTATAAAATCGCAACAGAAGGTAATGCCATAGTTTAATGCAATACTTGGCCTTATCTGTTTCGGCATCAATATGTAAAAATAATTTCCCATCTACTATGAATTTCCTCATCGGATAACCACATAGAAAATCTTTGTTCGTTCTAATATCCTAATATAATAAGACTCTATAAATGGCATGGATATTGTTAGGTTGGTGTAGGATCGACATTGCCAACGATAGGACAGTAATTGCCAGCAACCAGGTGCGAGAGCGCAGACACAATAGGAAGATTTCATCGACTCGGCAATAAGTTAATTCGAACGGCCAACTATCAACTACTAAATATAAGAGTTCAGGTGACGGAATACACTGGACTCGAACGGCGTTCCGTTCAAGATCGTCGTCAGCAGCAGCTCTCTAAAAAGTTGTTTTTTAAAAGGGTACGCGAATCCATGCGCCGCGCCGAGGACCGAAATCGCATCGCAATTTTTGATCGACACAAACCACCCCTTATTATTGGACAAGCTTGAGCACCTATTTTGAAATTGAATTCATGTACTCAGCCCACCCAGTCAAGCATGCCTGCCAGTTTCCCTTTTGGCATGAAGTTTCTCCTTCGCGTTGAAGCGCGAATACACGTTCCTTCGGGATTCCGACTGCAGCATAGGCATCGAAATCTGTAGTTGAGTCGCCAAATGCAAATTCAATTTTCCACCCATGCGCTTGGAAGTCTCGCAATATGCGTGTCTTGAAGTGAGCTGCATCCTTTTCATCTTCAGCCGTTTCTGGCACATTGACACTGCCATCTGGAAAGCCTTCTTTCTTTAGCCAGTTGGGAATGTTTGCTTGAAAGAGTTTGGTACGCGCACTCAGGTAAATAATCTTGTAGCCCTTGTCGGCGAAAAATTGAACAACCTTCGTTGCATTGTCACGCGCTTCCCACACCTCAATTGGGCGGGGAGTTAGTGTTCCATCAATATCAAACACTACAGCCGGTGCCTGTTTTTGAGGGGCATATGGTATATCAGCAGGCAGTAACACACAAGTACTACACAGCATTACTACCAACATAATAATTATATTACGCATGGTTTCTCCTTTTAAACAAACGACACTGGTATGGTATCTGGTGCCTACCATTAATATTGAATAGACGTCTCAT
>JBATHN010000028.1:0-1846 GCA_049666885.1 Desulfobacterales bacterium | reverse complement strand
CAGGACCCTTGTCTGGCCGCATCTATCGATGCCCGTTTTGTGAAGAATACCGAGGCCGGAACGCTCACTCTGATTATTTCCGATCGATGAGGTCCGCCTCGTGAACACCGGAAGCACCGGTTGTTGTCAACATCGAACAAAAAAGGAGCCGAAAAATGGTAGAAAAAGTACTCCTCGTCGATGACGAAAAAGATTTTCTGGAAGTGATGGCCGAGCGCATGGCGGCCCGGGGGATCGAAGTGTCAACCGCCTCATCGGCTACCGAAGCAATCCGGCTGGCGGAAAAAGAATCTTTCGATGCCATCATCGTGGATCTGATGATGCCCGAAATGGATGGAATCGAAGCCCTCAAACTCCTCAAGAAGAAAAAACCGGAAACGCAGGTCATCCTGTTGACCGGGCATGCAACCCTGGAGAAAGGGATCGAGGCCATGAAGCTCGGTGCGGTCGATTTTCTGGAAAAGCCGGCCGATATGAACCAGCTGACCAAGAAGATCAAGAAAGCCCATGCCCAGAAAATGATGGTCGTCGAGAAACAGATCGAAGAAAAAATGAAGAAAATAATGGGCCTCAAGGGCTGGTAGGAGCGAGCCGAGAAGTTTTGCGGCGGACAGCGGTTCTATCTGTCCGGTGATGACCGGTCCGGTTTACACACCTGCGCACGCCCGCACGGGTGTGTAGTAAAAGGGGATGCATGATGAAGGCGCGTGTATTGGTCGTCGATGATGAAAAGGATTTTGCCCAGGCTCTGGCCGAACGGTTGCAGGGCCGCGGCTATGATGCCGCGGCGTGCTTCAGTGGCAAGGAGGCCATCGCAAAAGTGATGAGCGGCCCGATCGATGTGGTCGTCCTGGACGTGATGATGCCGGAAATGAACGGCATCGAGGCCCTGCTCTCGATCAAAAATGCTAAACCGCTGACGGAAGTCATCCTGCTTTCCGGCAAAGCGACCTTGGAGACGGCCATCACCGGCATGCAGCAGGGGGCCTTCGAATATTTGACCAAACCCTGCAACGCCGATACGATGACCCGTAAAATCGACAAGGCCCATCAGCGCAAAAAGGATCACGAAAACCGCATCCGCAGAGCGATGGCAGAAGCCGATGCCATCGCTCGTCATGCTGCCGGGAAGTAGACGCGGCCCCCGATTCTACCCGGAAAGGGGCGCTCTTAATGCTGCTGATCACCAGCAAAAAGTCGCGTCCGGCCGTGGTTGTTGTAACACACAAATACGGCGACACCGTCGCTGTCACCCGTTTTTAAGGAACGGTAGTGACAGGTTCCAGCTCGATTCTGTCCAGACGGGTCCCATCTTCTCTCAGATAGACCGTTACGGTATTTTCACGTTTCTTCTCCAACCTTACCTCAACAGGGTCCGCCCCGTTGCGGTCATTCACATAATCCTCCTGATAACCGGTGTTCTGCAAAGCATCCCACAAATATCCACCGGCCGGATTGTCATTTTTTAAACGCATCGCCACTGCATCGCCTTGTTCGGCGCTGTTTATTGTGGTGATCACAACCGGAATGGCGTTAAAACATTGACTGAACTTTATCGAAGCAAAAGACTTAACTGCATTCGCTTTGAACTGGCCGGCTTCAACTCGGGTGCCGCCCGGCAATTCATAAGAACCGGATTCAATCACAGTGTGGATGTCGGGATCTGCATCTACGCAATCTCCCTTGTTTTCGGTATAGCCCTCACCATCATTATCGACATCTTCCGGGCAGATTAAATCTTCACCACTGCAATCCTGATCGATACCGTCGCCACATACGTCAGTTGCACCGGGATTTATGCTGGAATCCGCATCGTTACAGTCACCCTGGTTCTCGGTATAGCCGT
>JBATHN010000027.1:0-3651 GCA_049666885.1 Desulfobacterales bacterium | reverse complement strand
GCACCGGCGTCGATCACGGCCTGGTCGAGGGGCGCCCCCTGCTGCAACCGCAGTTCGATGAAGTCGACCAGGATGATGGAATTGCGCACGACGATGCCCGCACCGGCGATAAAGCCGATCATGGATGTGGCGCTGAAAAAAGCGCCGAATGCCCAGTGGGCCGGCAGAATGCCGATCAGCGAAAACGGTATGGCCACCATGATGACCAGCGGTGTGGAATACGACTGGAACCAGCCCACGACCAGCACGAAGATCAGCACCAGCACGACCCCGAAGGCAATGCCCAGGTCGCGAAATACCTCGTAGGTGATGTGCCACTCCCCGTCCCATTTCATGGCGAACTTGCGGTCGCTTTCCGGAACAGCGGCGCTGTATTGGGCGATCCGGTAGCCTTCAGGCAAACCGATGGCTTCTATTTTTCGAGACATCTCCAGGATGGCGTACACCGGACTTTCTTTCACACCAGCCACATCCCCGATGACATAGACCACCGGCAGCAGATTTTTGTGGTAGATGCTGCGGTCGATATTGGTTTTGCGCGGCGTTACCAGACTCGACAGCGGGACCAGGTGACCTTCGGCTCCGGGAAGCTTGAAGCTCTCCAGCCGCCCGATGCCGGCCCGCGCCGCCAGCGGTGACCGGAAATAGATCTGAACGTCTTCCTTTTCCTCCGGCATGTGCATCAGCCCGGCGGCCTTGCCCTTGAGAGAAGACTCCAGAGCCTGGTTGATTTGGGAAACCCGGATTCCGTTTAGAGCGGCCTTCTCCTGGTCAGCCGCCAAAACGTAGCGCACCTGGTCTCCTTCCATGTACCAGTCGACGTCTACCACTCCCGGGGTTTCCGTGAAAATCCGCCGGATCTCAAGGGCCAGTTCACGCTGGCGCTTATAATCGGGCCCGTAAACTTCGGCCACGAGAGTCGAAAGAACGGGCGGCCCCGGCGGCACTTCGACCACCTTGACCCTGGCACTATAGCGATCGGCAATGGTTTTAATAGGCGCCCGTACTCTCTTGGCAATCTGATGGCTCTGCTGCTGACGGTCCCCCTTGCCCACCAGGTTGACCTGGATGTCCGCCACGTTGGGCCCCTGCCGCAGGTAATAGTGCCGCACCAGGCCGTTGAAGTTGAAAGGGCCGGCGGTGCCGGCATATATCTCGTAGTCCGTTACTTCATTGACGGTCTTGAGGTAATTTCCCATCTCCTGGGCGGCGGCGGTGGTCTCTTCCAACGTGGCGGTCTGGGGCATGTCGACAATGACCTGGAACTCACTCTTGTTGTCGAACGGGAGCATCTTGACCCGCACCAGGCCGACGGCCACCATGGCGCAGGCTAAAAGCAGCAGAACCACGACCCCGATCAAAAAGGACCAGCGCCAGACCGGGCGGTGGAGCAGAGGGTCCATCACCCGCCTGTAGAGCCTGGTGGCCCAATCCTCCCGATCATGGTGCCCTGTGACGTTAACCGATGCGTGTTCTTCGCGCCGGATCAGACGCACCGAGGCCCAAGGCGTGACGATAAAGGCCACCAACAGCGAAAACACCATTGCGGCCGAAGCGCCCACCGGAATCGGTCGCATGTACGGCCCCATGAGACCACCGACAAAAGCCATGGGCAGAATGGCGGCAATAACCGTCATGGTCGCCAAAATAGTGGGGTTGCCGACTTCATCCACTGCCTCGATGACCACCGTGAACCTGGATCGCCCCTGGTTCTCGGGGAGCCGATAGTGCCGTGCGATATTCTCCACCACCACGATGGCATCGTCCACCAGTATTCCGATGGAGAAAATCAAAGCGAAAAGCGTGATGCGGTTGAGTGTATAACCGTAGAGGTAGAAAACGGCCAGGGTCAACGCCAGGGTCACGGGGATGGCAAGGGCCACCACGCCGGATTCGCGGTGTCCGAGGGTAAACCAGATGAGCAGGGTTACCGACACGATGGCAATCAGCATGTGGAGCAGCAACTCGTTCGATTTTTCTTCTGCCGTCTCCCCGTAGTTGCGGGTGATCGTAAATTGGATATCGTCGGGAATGACCGTACCACGGGCTTCCTGCACCCGGCCGATCACCTTTCGGGCGACATCGATCGCGTTGGTCCCTTTGCGTTTGGCCACGGTCAGGGTCACCGCCGGCCGGATCCCTTCGGCCGTAATTCCGGGCGGAATATCCTTTTTGGCCGCCGCCGGCCCCGCACCGAAAAACACGTATTGATCCGGCTCCTCGGGACCGTCGGTTATAGCGGCGACATCTCTCAAAAAAACCGGCCGGCCGTCGTGAACGCCGACCACGACCCGGCCGACGTCCTCGGCGTTTCTCAAAAAATATCCGGTATGGACCAGAACCTGGCCGTTCAGTGAAGAAGGGAAACTACCGGCATCGGCCTCCTGATTGGCAGCACGCACGAGATCGATGACCTGTTGATCGGACAGGCCGTAAGCGGCCAGACGCACCGCATCCAGTTCGACCCGGACCTGGCGCCGGTAGCCGCCGATAAGAGCCGTAATTGAAACGTTCTTCTCCCGCTTGACCAGATTCTCCGTTTCGGCTGCCACCCGCCGCAACGTATAGTGATCGGCGCTGTCGCTCCAGAAGGTCAGGGCCAGGATGGGAACGTCGTCGATATAACTGGGTTTGATCAGAGGCGGGGTCACGCAGCAGGGAATGCGGTCCATGTTGGCCATCAGCTTCGACTGGAGCCGGACAATCGACCTTTCCTCGTCCTGGCCCACGAAGAACCGCACCACCACCATCGCCATGCCCGGACTGGAGGTGGAATAAACGTATTCCACACCCGGGATCTCCCACAACAGCTTTTCCATGGGGCTGGTAACACGCTGCTCGACCTCTTTGGACGATGAACCCGGCATCTGAACGAAGATGTCGATCATCGGAACGATGATTTGCGGTTCCTCTTCCCGGGGCAAGGCGATGACCGCGGCGGCTCCCAGGAGAATGGCGGCAATGATGATGACGGGCGTGAGCTTTGAATCGATAAAGAACTTGGCGATTTTGCCGGACGGCCCGACATTCTGGCTCATGAATCGGCCTCCACTTTGGCTCCATCACTGAAACCCGGAGGCGGGGCGACAACAAACCGCGCGCCTTCCTGCAGACCGGAGAGCACCTCGATGGTCTTTCCCAAACTCCGCCCGGTACGGATCAAGCGGAACCGGGCGATCTGATCGGGGTCAACGATGTAGATCCCCGTCAACTGGCCTTCATGAACCACCGCCGAGGTCGGCACCAGGATCATGCGACCGGTGCCGATCGGAACAGCAACCCGAGCGAACACGCCGGATCTCAGGTTCGCCGCATCGGGCAACCGGACCTTGACCAGAAAGGACCGACTCTTGGTATCGGCCGCCGGAACGATCGTCGCCACAGTCCCTTCCAGCGGCTCGTCGATCAGGCCGGGCACCCTCACGGCCACCGTGTCGCCGGTGCGAACCGACAGGATGTGGCTTTCAGGCAGTTCCAGGTCGACCCGGTAGTTGCCGGCACGTTCGATCTTCACCAGTGGCATTCCCGGAGCGGCCAGATCACCGACCTCCACCAGCTTTTCGACCATAACGCCATCGTAGGCGGCATTGATGACGGCATCCTTGTGGGAGACCGATGCGGCCGCAACCGCCGCCCGGGCCTGTTGCACCC
>JBATHN010000026.1:0-2481 GCA_049666885.1 Desulfobacterales bacterium | reverse complement strand
CCGCACCGGCGACAACCGGCTGGTGAAAGCCGAGTTCGAACTTTGGGCCGGGGCCTTAAAGGACAACCTGACCAACGTGCTGGCCGAAAACATCGGCTTGCTGCTGCCGACCGAACGAATATACATTTATCCCTGGCGACTGTCCGAGCCAATGGACTATCAGATCATCCTGGATGTGGTTCGGTTCGATGGTGATTTGGGAAAAGACGCCTGGTTGGTGGCGCGCTGGAGCATCGTCGGAGGCAAGGACAAGGAGTTGCTCGCCGTGAGCCGCTCCAACATCCGCGAGCCGGTGACAGGGTCGGGTTATGACGCCCTGGTTACAGCCCAGAGCCGGGCGCTGGCCAAGCTCAGCCATGAGATTATCGAGGCAATCCATGCCGCAGGCCAGCAGTAAACCGGGAAATAAATACGACTACCGGGCCAACGTTTTTTGAAACGGAATTTTTAGGCCAATCTAGTTTAAAGAAAAAGCCCGACCGGCCAAATCGATGATGCTCTGCATAACTGTAAAAAAAGGACTGAGGCTCAACAGAGTTGTCGGTATCATCGCGCTTTTGATGGTCGCGTGGCTGCCCGGCGCACTTCCCGCGCAGGACGACGGCATGCCGCGGGATAAGCTGTTGGTCGTCGTAATGGATATACCGCCGTTTGCCATGAAGAGCGCCGATGGCCGTTGGGAAGGCCTTGGCATCGATCTTTGGCGCGCGGTTGCCAGTGAGCTGGAAGTCGACTTCGATCTGCGCGAATACGCTACTATCGGGCAGGTTGCGGACGCGGCTAAAAAAGGAGAACTCGACGTCATACCCGTGGCGGCCGTCTCGCAGGAGCGCGAAGTCTTTCTCGATTTTTCGAATCACTATATCAGGTCGGGATTGGCCACTGCGGTCAGAGCAGAAAGGGCCGGGTACGGCTGGTTGCGCTTTTTCGACCGTCTTTTCTCATTGCAATTTCTGATGGTCATCGGCTCCCTGATCCTGCTGTGGCTGGCAGCCGGTTCACTGGTATGGTCGTTCGAGGGCCGCCGCAACCGCGACATGTTCGGTGCTGGACCGGTCAAAGGGATCGGGCACGGCATCTGGTGGGCCGCGGTAACGATGACCACCGTGGGCTATGGAGACAAAGCCCCGCAGACTCTGGGCGGGCGGATTGTCGCAATTATCTGGATGATCGCATCGATCATCTTGATCTCCAGCTTCACGGCCGCCATCACCACCTCGCTCACCGTCAGTGAGTTGAGCGGCAAGGTGCGCGGGTTGCGTGATCTGCCGACTGTTCGCGTCGGTTCCGTGGCCCAGTCGGAGGGCCAGAACTATCTCGGTGAAAAGGGCATCGCGGTGTTTCCGTTCAAGAATGAACGCGATGGCTTGCAGGCACTCGTTGATGCTAAAATCGACGCTTTCGTTTTCGATGAGTCCGTGTTGAAGTATCTGACCAGAACCCAATACCCGGCCCGGGTGCATGTTCTGCCCGAGACATTCGATCACTACTACGTGAGCATGGCCGTGCCGCAGGGCAGCCCGATCCGCGAACCGCTCAACCGGGCCATTTTGAAGTTTATGGAAACGAACCAATGGACAAGGATCGTAGAGCAATACTTTGGTCCCGGCAGTTAAATTTGGCTGCAGCACACAATTGTTTTCATATTCGGGGGAAAAGGAATCATATGATTAAGACGGTTGTTCGCAGTTTAGGATTGATTGTCATCAGCATGGCTGTGCTTTGGGGGTGCAGTAAGTCTCGGCAGATGATGCCGACACCCAACGTGTATCTAACAGAAGAGAGTCAACACTACCAAGATCTCAACCCGGAGCTACAAAGCAGCGAGGTGCGGCTTTTTTACATTACGGACCGAGCGCCCGAACAGGACGAGCAAGGCAACCTCCGATACGGTTATGGCCGTTCGTCATCGGTGGCGTTTGGTACCGTTATAGTTGATCTTGGTGAAGACCTTACCTGGGAGGATCTGCTCCTGGCGAGCCGGTTACAAAAACGGTTAAAACCCGTGGAGCTCAAGGTGCGGCAGGTGACGGAAATCCTGCGGGGGCCGAATACACCGCTTCCTTATGCCTTGGTCGACGGTAAAATCGTCGAACAGCCGGAAGAATCGGCTGAGCGCGAAGCGGCAACTCAGGCCTTTAGGCAAATACTGATAGATCAACTGGCGCTGACACCCCGCAAAGAGGTGTTTTTGTATGTTCACGGGTATCGCAACAGTTTCGAAGATGCCGCCTTTGCCATGGGTGAACTGTGGCACTTTCTGGGGCGCATCGGCGTGCCATTCATCTATACCTGGCCGGCGGGGTATCCGGGGCTGTTCGGGTATACCTACGATCGCGAGTCCAGCGAGTTCACTGTTTACCATCTGCGAAGAGCGCTTAATTTCTTGGCCGGCTTGCCGGAGGTGGAAAAAATAAACGTGATTGCCCACAGCCGGGGAACAGACGTGGCCGTTAACGCGTTGAGGGAACTGACCATAGC
>JBATHN010000025.1:0-7078 GCA_049666885.1 Desulfobacterales bacterium | reverse complement strand
GAAGATATCGGATTCGGCTCTTTTGACGAAATCGTTGAGGTTCGGGGTGCGGTCTTTGTCGAAGATTGTCACGGTACCGGCCAGCTTTATTACGACCGGCGTGTCTTCAATGCTGTAGTCGATATCGTGAATGCCTTTGAGGATCCGGCGCATGGCGGCCCTGGAATTCTTTTCGCTCGTCATCGGCATAAGCGCCAGGAACTTGTTGCGATCGAGAATACCGAGGATGTCGGAACGCCGGCAAACCCGGACCAGGTTGCTCAGCACGAAGTGCATGACGTCATCCCGATTGATGGTGCCGGCCGGCAGGGGTTTGGACGGAGTGACCTTGTAAATTGTCAGCATCAACACCGAGAAAGGGGTGTCATAGCGGATGGTGCGGTCAATTTCCTTCTCCAAAATGTAAAGGATACTGTTACGGCTCAAGATGCCTTTCGGCAAGGCGGCCTTGATTTTTTTCTCCTCATCCACCGGTTTTGCGTCTGAGGGTGCTTCCTGGACGACAACCTGACCTTGCGCGGCTTCTTTTTCATCGGTCGAGGCGCGCATCTGTTCAATGACGGCGTGTAACTCGGCCCCGGCGGCGGCATTCTCTTTAAAGACCCCTGGAACCCCCGTTGGGTTCTCGACAGCGTCGGGTGTAAGGGTCTTTTGGCGGGTTGTCCAGCGCGACTTCAGGGCTTCGAGGCACTCCTCCATGCGTTCGCCCAAACGTTCGGCCACCTTGTGCAAGATTTCGGCACTGAGGTCCTTGTTTTTCAGCCGGTCGACCAGGGTCGACTCTATTTTCGAAATCAAACCGCGCAGGTGCTGGTCTCCCTCCTCCCCCTGTTTTTGGGCGGTATCCAGGGCGATTTCCGAGCCGACGCGTTCGATGTAATCGACCAACAGGTCGGACAGAACCGTTTCATCCCCCGACCCGCGGCGGATTTCGGAGGCCAGGTAAATCAATTCGGCCGCGCTTTTGGGGTCGCGGTTGACTTCCTCTATGAGGACATCAGCCGAAATGCCCAACTGATCGGCGCTCTTTTCGAGGGCCGTCACCAGGTCTTCGCTCTGCAGTTCCTTTTTCAGCTCACGGGTCAGCTGGAGAAACTCTTGCAACTGCATGCCCTCTTCCAAGAGGGCGGTCTTTATTTTCGGCATCAGTCGTTGCAATTCGCCCGGTTCCGGCACCAGACGCCGCAGGATCTGCGCCAGTCGCTGAACCGAAATTTTTCCCTGCTGGTACTCCTCGCAGATGAGTTGAATCAGGACCTGATCGGTGAGCGCCTCTGTTTCCTCCAGAATCTGCTGTTCGTTTTGGTATACGATTCCTTCGGCCTTGCGGGCCGATATGCCGTCGAGGAGGTTTTTTTTCATTGCAAAGACGGCATTGGCCAGCTCACCGAGGCTCGGTTTGTCGGCGCCCGCAGACGAACGGTCGATCTCCTCGCGAATTCGTTGCAACTGGGCCATGATGACATCGCCGGAGGCGGGGGCACCGGGTTCACCGGATGCAGCCGCCGCTTGATCGGCCTCGATTATTTTCTGGGATGCACCGGTGGGGCTCTCGATGATGCTTTGAAGCGAGAGAGACTTTTCCAGTTCCTCCATCAGCACGCTCTCCGCCATCATTCCCAGCACCTCGTCGGTCCCATGCTCGGTCGTACCGGAAGGCGAAGCGGTGGAGATCTGCTCAAAAATCCGCCGGTCGACGACCTCATCGTCGGCCGTGATCTTTTGGTAGAAGACGTGGTTGATCTTGATGTTGCGGATGCCCAGCTCTTCGCAAGCCGTCTTCATGGCCTCGGCATTGGCATATTTGGCGATGTCGTTGAGAACCCCGGCAAATGAGGCCAGTTCGGGCTCCTCCATCCCTTTCTCGAAGGAGATCGATTGGATGTCGGCTTTTTTGAAATGAGTGAGCATTTTGCCGGTGTTGATCCTCTGGTCGAGCGGTTCTTCTTCGATGAAAAACTGCTCTTGATGCATAATCAGGGCGACCGGTGAAAACAGAGCCAAGCCGTGGGTCGTCGTGTTGAAGAACTCGGAAAGGGCCTGCGCGGTGAACGGGTGATCGACGTTGTACATCGCCGACCGGTTGAAGAGCAGTGCAAAGGCCCTGCCGATTCTGTTGGCAATCTCTTTAGGGAGCTTCTGGACGGTCATGGCTGACACCCCTTTCGCTGGTTACAGACGGTTCTGCCGTTGATACTGCTCCAGGTCGCCGAGGAAATCCCGGCCTCTGCCGTAGCGTTGGTCCGGTTCGAAAGCCATGGCCTTGCCGATGATCCGTTCCATCTCCTGGTCGATGGCCGGATTCACTTCGGAGGGCTTTTTCAGAAAGAAGTTCCCCCGGCTGAGAATCTTGTGTTTGAGCAGGTCGGTTTTGCTTTTGAATTCCGGCAGGGGCAGTTCGGCGACAAGCATCTGGTAGAACATTGTTCCGGCGGCGTAAATATCGGCCCGCCCGTCGACATCCTGGCCCAGGATCTGTTCGGGAGCCATGTAGAGCGGGGTACCGTGAACGGCCTTGGCGGCTTCGGCGTCGCTGTTCAAAACCTGGACGATGCCGAAATCGGTTACCAACGGCCGACGGGAGTGTTTTTCGATCATGATGTTTCCCGGTTTGATGTCCCGGTGGATGATGCCTTGGCTGTGTGCATAATCGAGTGCATCGAGCATCTGGATCATGATCCTCAGGCTTGCTGGCAGCGGCAGTGCGCGTCGCGAGGGGATCGGGTTTTTCTGGGCGAATTGCATGTATTGGGCCAGAGTGTTCCCCTGGACCAGCTGCATCGTTATGAACAGAAAATCGTCGGTTTCGCCGACCTCGTAAACCGGGATGATGTTGGGATGGGAGAGAATGGCAACGGCTTCGGCCTCCTGCTGGAAAAGTTTGGCCGACTTCTCCGTTATCAGACTCTTGGGCAGAACTTTGACCGCGATCTGGCGCTTCAGGGACTTTTGAAAAGCGATGAATACGATAGCCATCCCGCCGCGTGCCAGTTCTTTGATGATAATCGAGGTTCCCACCTGCGTTCCGATCAGACGCTCCGCTTCGTAGGCCGCTATCGTCGACATCAACAATACTCCTTAAGATACCAGCTGATAATATAAAGTATCACTTTATCTTTTTCTGCATCTCCTCGTAGAGGACGGCATCGAATGTTCCCATCTCTTCGGAGTGGGTCTTCCAGGTGTGTAGACAAATTCTGGCATCCGTGACATTTTCATGCTGAATTGCATACTCGAAGCACTGCAGGCTATTCCGAATCGATTTGTCGTAGATTTTCTTTTTGTAGGCATCGTACTCGGCCTGGTCGAAGACGCCGGCGTCAAGAGCGTTGCTGCGCCATATGTTCAGCGCGACGCGGGCGGCGTAAAATCCCTCTTTGTCAATGGCGTATTTCAGGCGCCAGAGGCTGCTGTTGGCGGCCGACTTGAGCTGCTTCTCGGTAAACGGAGGCTGTGGTGTCGTCTGATCACGGGGGGTGTCGGTTGCCTGCAGCGTGCCGATAAAAAAGAAAAGGGCTACGGCCAATAGCAAGGCCGGAAAAATCAGGGGTGCTTTCACGGTCTGTCTTTCAATCCTGCCGGGTTAAAAAAATCCTTGTATAATTGAATTATTATAGATGATTTTGCGTGGAAAATCAAAGAGGAATAGGCTATTGTCAGTTGATCTGACGGCCGGTTTGCCAGCGCCCGATTCAGGGAAGATTTATCAAGGCACCCGGCACCCTTGCCGTGTCGAGGGTCGCTTTCCACAGGAGCGTTCCGTCGCGTCCGTCCAGCCATTGGGGCGGTGAACAATCGACGAACATGAGATACGCGATTCGACGGCCGCGTGATGACGTCATCATCTCCCGGGTGATTTCCCGCAGCGGGGCCGTCTCGGCGGCCGGAAAAAGCCTCAGAAAAGGGTAGGTCAAGGAAGAATCTTCGTATACCAACCACAGCCGTTCCGATTTGTCCACCAGACGGACCGCCGCTTCCACTCGGTCGTCGCCGTATAGCAGAGGAGCGGCCCAGCAACGCTTGCGTCCCCAGTCGGAAGCCGTCCAGATACTGCCGGCGGAGCTGATTGGCCTTGTGGCTCTATGACCCCCAGGATGTGGCGCGGCTCTGTAGGTGCCTGCCCCTGTGCTTATGAGACCGTTTGGGAGTGTGAAGGCCGGTTTGCCTTCATTACAGGCAGCGGCATACACCAAAAGCCCGGCTCCGATGGTCATCAAGAGCCGCCGTCCTTTTCTGCTCAGCCGCCAGGGCGGCAGGAAAAATGCGGTACAGACGCTGCCGCACAAAAAAAAGACATCGAAGTAGCGGACATTCTCCGGTTGCCAGGCAGGAATCAGGGCGACGAGGAAAAAATAGCCGACGAGCGCGACGGCAACCGCCTTCAAGCGTCTTGGTGCCCGCCGGACGGCATAGACGACCGCCGGCAGGATCAGCGCGAAACCGAAGGGCCCGAACCAGGAAAACCGCTCGTCGGCTCCCCAGGCAATTTGGAAACCGGCCGCCGCTCCGCGGCCGTCGAATACCGGCGCTACCATGGTTTCATAGACACGCTGCAACAGGCCGCTTACCGAAAAACCCATGGCCCATTTTAGCAGATAGTCGACCGGAGGAGTGAGATCGATACTCTGAAGCAGATAGCGAATCGCGTTGGCAGCGGTTCCCTGCAGTCCGTCACTGTTGTACATCACGGTGGACAGTATCCGTGGAGAGTCGCTCCCACCGTTTGCCAGCAGGCTGTGCACCAGGGGCAAGAGCGGTGAAAAGATCAGGGCCGGTATCGAGACCAGCAAGAGAATCGAGGGACGGGCGGCCACCAGGTGCCACCAGGTCATTATGCCGTGCCGGCGAAAAAGCAGGAGGCCGGCAAGCGGCACCAGGACAAGCGGAAATGTTAGTTGCAGGGTCGCCTTGGAAATCATGAACACCAGACCAAGCAACAGAAGATACAGGTCTCGCACGTTCGGCGATTCCACGGTCCGGAAGACGGCCAACAGACAAAACAGGGCCACGGCCGTCGGGATGATTTCATAACCGGGCGATGTCGCCATATACACCATGCGCGGCATGCTGAGAACAATCACCACGACGGTGAAAGCCGTCGACGGCCATGCATAACGGCGCGACAAGGCGTAAACGCTGAAGCCGATGGACAGGTAAGCCGCAAATCCCAGCAGTCCGAGTCCCACATCCCCGTGGAAACGGAGGAACATATGCGAAAGGATCAGTATGTTGGCCGAAGCCGGCACTCCCCGGTTCCCGCCCGTGAGGGTGGAAACCCCGGCCGGGAACAAAGTGTGGTGGCTCTCGAACTCCAGTACGCGTGCGATCGACTGCCAGTAAATCGTGCCGGGCGGTATGACCAAGGCCAGCAAGGCGAGGTAGCTCCAGACGATCAGGACCATGGAACACATCAGCGGGTGTCGCGACCAGAGAGATTTAACGGCTGTCAGTGCCGGACGCAGGTCGGATCGCCGGTGTATGATAAACGCCAGCGCCAGCGTGGTAACAATGGCCTCGATGGCCAGGGATGCTGCCGGCAGGTGGAACAGAAAGGCCGACTGGAAGACGAAAGAGACGCCCATAAAGGTGGCGATGAGACCATAAGCACAGGATTCGGCGACCGTATTGCCGCAGCGGCGAAAAAGAATGAAGCCGCTCAGACTTAGAATGATCAGTTCCGCGATGGCCCCGCCTGCGGCGACCACTCCACCGGTTGCACCACTCACCGTTTCTCCTCAGCTGTCGGTCCGCTTTCCGTCAGCGACCTAATATGATCGATTTCCCGGTTCAGCGTTCTGGGTTCAAGGAAGAACTTCAATCCTTCAACTGTGAACGGCGAACGGTGAACCTTTGAACCTATTTCGGGTCATTGGAATTTGACATTTCTGAATACCTCAATACCCGGGGATGATCTCGGCGGGATCGTCGCTATGCTTTCAGGTTTGTGCTTTCTTGCTCTTCAGGTCTTCGACGATTTCGATCATAAAATCCCGCATTTCGGTCGCCAGCCGCAGACACTCAGGGCAGTAAACCTTTTTTCGGATGTAGCCGTGCTCATTGTTCTGGTGCCAGTACCACCGGCCGTATGGGGACCCTCTGCAGAATTTCTTGCCGGTGTATCGGGCAATGGGACAGCCGAAGCACACCGCCATGTAAAAAATTCTGCAGGGGGGGCAGTCCAGGATGCCGCCATCGGAGCCCTTTCCGGCGATGATCCGGTTCCATTTGCGGACCGACGCTTCCATGATTTTGATCTTGTTCATGTTCCCCCCCGCTTTTTAGATGTGGACGGTTCTGCCGGAACAATCGATTTTCATCGGCCGGGACAGATTTTTCCAGTACCGGCGCTGAACGTTCACGACCCGCTTGAGAGCATAGATGACCTTTTTAGGGTTTGCGGTCACTGCGATGTCGGCGACGGCGCTCATCGTCGCACCGGAGAGCTCATCCAACACTGCCTTGACGCTGTCGCCGATGGTGTCAACATCGTAGCCGCCTTCCAGAACGAGCGCCAGCCGCCCGCTGCAGCAGGTTGCAGCGCTTTCCATCAGACACCGGGTCAGTGCTGCGAAACCCATCGGCGTGAGGCGCATGCCGCCGTGAGGATCGGAGGCATGCGGATCGAAACCGGCGGAAACCAGGATCAGGTCCGGTTTGAACTCCGCAGTCAGCGGCATCAGCAGCGCCTGCAGAATCGCGGTGTACTCTCCGTCTCCATAGCCTTTCGGGATCGGGATGTTGATCGAATATCCTTCTCCCCGGCCGATACCCGCGTCGGTGAAACCGCCGGTGCCGGGAAAATGCGGGAACTGGTGGATGGAAACAAACAGGACCCGATCGTCCTGTTCGAAGATGTGCTGGGTCCCGTTGCCGTGGTGCACATCCCAGTCCAGAATCATCACGCGGTCCATGCCGAGAACCTTGCGGGCATAAGCGGCCGCCAGTGCGACGTTGTTGAACAGGCAATACCCCATGGCGCGGTTTCTTTCCGCGTGGTGTCCAGGTGGTCGGACAAGGGCGAAGGCGTTGGCGAGACGGCCGTCGGCCACCCGGGACGCGGCCTCCAGCACCCCTCCGA
>JBATHN010000024.1:0-8016 GCA_049666885.1 Desulfobacterales bacterium | reverse complement strand
ATCGGGGGCGGCAACGGCGGGCAGGCGTTGGCCGGCCACTTGGCCCTGATGGGGTTTCCCGTCAGACTCTACGACATTGTTCCGGAGACGATCGAAGTCATTCGCGGTCAGCGAGGTATTCAGGTGGACGGTGCGGTGAAAGGTTTCGGACGAATCGAACTCGCCACCACCGACCTTGCCGAAGCCATTGGCGCCGCGGACATCGTCATGGTCGTTGCACCGGCCGTGGCACACCGGATCATCGCGAAAAATTGCGCCCCCTTCCTTGAAAATGGACAGCTGGTCTTCATTCATCCTGGCGCCACCGGCGGCGCCCTGGAATTTAAGCGCGTATTGGATGAGGAAAACTGCGACAAGCAGGTCACCGTTTCAGAAGCCAATTCGCTTTTGTACGCCTGCCGCAGCCCGCAACCCGGGCGGGTTTCGATCCTTGGCATCAAAAAGGAATTGATGGTTGCCGCCCTGCCGGGGGTTGAAACCTCCCGCGTGGTGAGCATGCTCACCTCTGCATTCCCGCAGATGGCAGCCGGCGCAAACGTCATGGAGACCAGCCTGAGCAATCCCAATGCCATGATGCACCCCGGGCCGACCCTGTTGAACACCGCGATGATCGAGTCCGGAAGGGAATGGCTCTATTACTGGGACGGCATTACCACTTCCATCGGCGCTTTCGTGGAAGCCATGGATACCGAACGGGTGGCCCTCGGCCGGGCCCTGACCCTGGACCTGCCGTCCATCCGCGAATGGTACCGGCTGGCTTACGGGGCTGCGGGAGCGACCTTGTCGGAAGCGGTCAGAGAGAATCAAGCCTACGCCGGTGTCAAGGGACAGCACAGCCTGCACACCCGCTACCTTCTCGAAGATGTCCCGATGGGCCTGGTGCCCATGGTTTCACTGGGTAAGCTGCTGGGGGTACCGGTCGAACGAATGGAAACGGTCGTAAGATTGGCCGAGTTCGTTCTCGGCGAGGACTTGGTCAGCCGGGGGAGAACGGTGGAAAATCTCGGCCTGGCCGGCATGTCGGCCGAAGAGATCCGGCGCTACCTGGAAACCGGTCAGCGGGGATAGGGTGGTTGCCGGCTCCGTGAAAAGACTTACCGCGAACCGCTGCGCCGGCGGGAGGATGATTGTCGTGAAACGACTGTTCAGGGCTCTCAGCGGGCCCGGTATGAACAGTATAAACCATTGAGTCGATAAACATTGAGAAAGGAGAACGCGTAATGAACGGACACTCTTACCGACCACACAATTTTACCTGGGCGGTCGTCATACTGGTCGCCGTGACCATTTTGATTCTGCCGGGTTCCGCCCTATCCGAAAAAAAACCGGGAGGGAAGGTAGACCCGATGCAGATCACCACCGCCACGGCGACCTTCGACCCGGTCCGTCCCGAGGCAACCCGCGTGATCGCCACGGCTTTCCAGGCCATCGGCTGGGACGTGACCCCGAATCCCATCGACTACAACCAGAACGTCCAGAAGGTCATTATGGAGCACGACTACGACATGTGGCTGGTTATGCTCTCCGGCGCTTCCCTACGCATCGACCCCAACGTGTTCATCTACAAGAAGCATTTCTCCGGCGAGTACAAGAAAGGCGGCTGGAACTGGGAGGGGCTGAACGATACCGGAATCGACGAACTGGCCGTCGGCCAGCAGAAAGAAATGGATGTGGAGAAAAGAAAGAAGATCGTCAACGATGCCCAGGTCCTGATCCAGCAGGATCAGTCCATGAGCGTGTTGGCCTATGTCGAGATGACCAACGCCTACCGTTCGGACCGCATTAAAAATGTCGTTCCGATGATGGGTGAGGGGATCGGCAGTTTCTGGACCGACATCAGCATGGAGGTGATCCAGGGTGACGGATATGTGCGTACCGGTGCCACGTCGCCGTTAAAAAACCTCAACCCGGTGGCTGCCAAGGATCACCTGGAATTCATGGAACTGCGCATGATCTACGACCGCCTGTTCCGCATCAATCCCGAGGGCATCGCCCAACCCTGGGCGGCGGAGTCCTACAAGATCGTCGATCCGACCACCATTGAATTGACCTTGCGAAAGGGGATGAAGTTCCATGACGGCGTCGAGGTGACGGCCGAAGACGTCAAGTTCTCCCTCGATTACCAAAACAAATGGAAGGCGCCGTTCTTCGTCGAGTCCCTTGCCAACATCGAATCGGTGGAGACCACCGGTAAATACGGTGTGCGAATCAAGCTCAAGGAACCCTACGCCCCCTTTATCCCCAACTTGCTGGGGGCGATCTTCATCATTCCCCAGCACATCTGGAAGGACATTCCCGAGAAGGCGGACGTCACCGATCCGATGAACTACGCCAATGAAAAACCGATCGGTAGCGGTCCGTTCAAGTTCGATTACTGGGACCGCGGCCGGGAACTCAAGGTCACGGCCTTCAAGGAGCACTTCAGCGCCCCGAAGTGTGCCGGCATCATCCGGGTCGCATACGGCAGCCACGATGCCATGGCAGCGGCGATCGAGAAGGGCGAGTGCGATCGCACCCGCTACATCCTGAAACCCAGCCTGCTGCTGGACCTGCAGAAAGTCAAAAACGTGGTGGCCGAAGGCTATCCCAATCACGGGTTTTACACCCTGAGCTACCATACCCGGCGGCCGCCGCTGGATGATCCGGCCTTTCGCCGCGCCATCGACTATCTGATCCCCCGGGAGCTGATGATCGAGGCCATCCTTTCAGGCTTTGGCGAGCCGGGTGGTTCCGTGATTGCGCCGGCCAACAAGTTCTGGCACAACCCGGCGGTCAAGGCGCATTCGGAAGACGTGGCCAAGGCCAAGCAACTCCTGAAGGATGCCGGGTACACGTGGGACGGTGATGGCAAGCTTCACTACCCGAAATAGGTCTCCATCAACACCTTCCCTTCGGGAGCCGGCAGTCGGCTCCCGAAAGGGTATCCGGAACGATACCCGGGCACGGGAACAATCTGCTGTGCCGTCTCATTTTATACTTCGATATTTTTATTTCTCCTCAAATGTCCGGGTTAAAGGGGCAATTCGATGCAAGAATACATTATTCGAAGAATCCTTTACACACTGCTGACCCTGTTCGGGGTGGCCACGATTCTGTTTTTCATTTTCCGCATCATGCCCGGCGACCCGACGGCCCAAGTGATCTCACCGGCCCTGGACCCGGTCGCGCAGGCCCGGCTCAAAGAGGCCTACGGCCTCGACAAACCGCTGCTGGTCCAATACGTTCTCTATTTGAAAAATCTGGCCGTGTTCGATTGGGGGCGCTCGTTTACCAGCTCCCAACCGGTGATCGACATCATGGCCTACCGCTTCTGGAACACCATTTTTTTGATGGGGGCGGCAATGTGCTTCGTTTTGGTGGCGGGGACCGGCCTGGGAATGGTGATGGCCTGGCGCCGCGGCGGACCGCTGGACACCGGGGGCACCGTAATGGCCCTCGTGTTTCAATCGGCGCCACCGTTTGTCACCGGTCTGCTGCTGCTGATGGTGCTCAGCTACCGGTTGGACCTTTTCCCAACCGGCGGCATGCACGCTCCGGGGGTTTCCATCGGAAAAGGGCTGGGCGTTTTCCTGTCGGCCGATTTTCTACACCACCTGGTGCTCCCGACCATCACTGTCGCCTTGTATTACCTGGCAACCCCCATGCTCATTATGCGTGACTCCATGCTGGAGGTCATGGGCAGTGATTTTATCGAGTTGGCCAAAGCCAAGGGCCTGGCGCCGCACGTGGTGATGATCAAACATGCCGCCCGCAATGCTTTGATGGCAGTTGTGACGGTTTCCTCTCTCATGGTCGGTTTTGCCATCGGGGGACAGGTTCTGGTAGAAACGGTCTTCTCCTGGCCGGGCATGGGTCAGTTGATGGTTGAGGCGGCCCAGTCCCACGACTATCCGGTGGCTCAAGCGACGTTTTTAGTGCTGGCGGCCATCGTTATTTTCCTCAACCTGTTGGCCGACATTTCATACTGCTATCTGGATCCCCGCATCAAAATGGGCAAGACCAGGGCCTGAAAGGGATATTTAATGAAAATTACCGGTTTGGAGCTGTTCCACATTTCGATCCCCTTCTGCCAGCCCTACAAGTTGTCAAAGGTTTACGGGACACTGACAGACGCCCATGCGGTCGTTCTCAAAGTGCATACAGACGCGGGCATTGTCGGTCTGGGCGAAGCCGACCCAAAGAACCCGTTTACGGAGGAAACTCCCGCGTCGGTGATGGCCGTCATAAACGAACATGTTGCGCCCTATCTTCTGGGAAGAGACCCGCTTCAGATCTGCGAAATCGAATCCCACCTGGATCAAGCGCTGCGCGGCAATTTGATGTCCCGGGGAGCCGTGAACATGGCGCTTTTCGACATTCTCGGGAAAGTGCACCAGTTGCCGGCACACGTTTTTCTGGGTGGAATCCGACATGATCGCTTGCCGCTGCTGGGGCCCATCGGCAGCGGCACACCCGCCGAGGATGCCGACGCCATCGAAGCCCTGATTCAACAAGGGTATCGCACGGTGATGATCAAAATGGGCGCCCTGCCTGTCGATGAAGAGATCCGGCGGGCGGTTGCGGCGGTCGACCGTTACGGTGACCGTCTGACCCTTATCATGGATGCTAATCAAGGCTGGACTTTCAAGGAAACGCTGAAATTCGTCGACGGTATCCGCGGCAGCGAACCGGCCGTTCTCGAGCAGCCGGTGGCAACCGGCGATCTGGCGAAACTCAGGAACATTCGCAATCGGATTCCCTATCTGCTCAGTGTCGATGAGAGCCTGGTCACCCTCGAGGATGCTGCCGGTGTGATTCGGGCAGAGGCCGCCGATGCTTTCAGCATCAAAGTCTCGAAGAACGGCGGTCTGAGCAAATCGCACACGATCGCCAGGGCTGCAGAAGTGTTCGGAATTAGAATACTATTGAACAGCATGCTCGAGTTCGGCATCACCCAGGCGGCGTCGCTGCAGGTCGGGTGTACGCTGAGCAACCTGCTCGATTGCGGCCACGCGTACATGTCGGTGCTGCGGATGTCGGATGACATCACCGACTTTCGGAAGAACATCTCCGATGCCGTGGTTAAAGTGCCCCACGAGCCCGGTTTAGGCGTCAGTGTGGATGATGGCAAGCTCGACGCCTACACCGTCGATTATCTGAAAATCGAGCACAAAGTCCCTGTTCGATCATCTGTCCGCAAGTCCCGTAAGTCCAACAGCGGCCCCCGGGAGTCTCGGCGTCAAAGGAAGTAAAGGACATGACAAAAAGGAAATTGACATTTGCGGTCATGGGCACCGGCAACTCGGGCCAGACCTTTGCAGCCGACCTGGCCTTAAAGGGCTATCCGGTCAACCTGGCTGAATTGCCCGATTTTGCGCAGAATCTGAAGGCCATCGAAAAGCAGGGCGGCATCGAGATCTCCGGCGACGCCGGCAACGGGTTCGCCCGCATGAACATGATCACCACCGATTTGAAAGAGGCTGTCAGGGGCGCGGACGTTATTTTCATCGGCGGCTCGGCCGCCGCACATGAACCGTTCAGCAAAGCACTGGCCGAGCACTTTGAAGACGGCCAGTTTATCTTGTTTACGTCCAACTTCGGCGCGCTGCGGTTCCGGAGGTGGATGCAGGCAGCCGGCGTAACCGCGCGGGTCACACCTGTTGAAACCATGTCGTTGCTGTATGCGACCCGGGCGGTGGCGCCGGGCAAGGTGGCGTGCATCGGAGTGAAAAACTTTCTTCCCACCGCCGCCTTGCCGGCGCGGCGCACAGCGGAATTTCTGGATGAAATACGACCGATCTTTCCCCAGTTTCAGACGGCGCCCAACGTGTGGTTTACCAGCATGAACAATCTCAACCCGGTCGTTCACCCGCCCATGGTGGTGTTCAACGCCGGGCGGATCGAGGCCACCGGCGGAATAGGGTGGAATCTTTACGCCGATGGCGCCACCGAATCGGTGGTACGGGTCATGGAAGCCATGGATGCAGAGCGCATGGCACTGCTCAGGCCGGCTTGCCCGGACGGGATTTCCTTCAGGGATGCCTTCGAAAAGCTGTATGCCGGGTATTCCCTCGGCAAGAAGAGCCTGTCGGAGACCCTCCGACAGAGTCCGATTCATGGGAACCCGGCCTTTCAGGCCCCGGCTGCCGTGGATACACGCTATCTATCCGAGGACCTGCCTTTCGGGCTGATACCCTGGTCCTCTATCGGTCGTATGTGGGGCATCCCCACACCGACCATTGATGCGATCATCCGGCTTGCTTCAACGATGGTCGGGAAGAACTATTTCGATATCGGTTTGACCATGGAAGAATTAGGAATTGCAGGAATGACGCCGCAGGATGTGAGCGCCCTGCTCGTTTAGGGGCTCGCGAAAATATAAGTTGGTGATTTTGGGCATTGAGGCGCCCGGCCGGCAAGGCGTAAAATCGCAGGAATATCTGGATATTCCGAGATTTTGCAACGCAGCCGGCCGGGATGCATCGGCGCCCAAAATGGTAAATTATTTTTGAGCGCGCCCCAAACCAAAAAAGGGTCGAGAACCATGAAATTGAGAAGAATCAAAGAATTTCTAGCCGCCCAGTTCCGAATCATCATGGGCAACCGGTTCGGGATCGTCGGCGCGGTGATCATCGTTTTTTTCTGCCTGGTCGGGCTGCTGGCACCGGTGCTGGCACCTCACCAGCCCTGGGACACCCTCAGAGACGCCAACAACAAGCTGGCCATCATGCGGCCGCCGTCGCTGGAGTTCCCCTTGGGGACCACCGCCCTGGGACGCGATTTGCTCAGCCAGATGCTCTATGCCACCCGCACCACGGTGCTGATCGGCCTGGTTTCGGGGTTGATCTCCATTCTGATCGGGGCCAACCTGGGACTCCTCTCCGGATACTACGGCGGTAAAATGGACGAGATCCTGATGCGTTTTACCGACATCATTTACGGAATGCCTTTTCTGCCGTTTTTAATCGTGCTCATAGCGCTGTTCGGCCGCAGCCTGTGGTTTGTGATCATCGCCATCTGCTGTATCGTCTGGCGCACGTCCGCCCGGGTGATTCGAGCTCAGACCCTGGCGATCAAGCAACGGCAGTTCGTACTGGCGGCCAGGGCCAGGGGGTGCAACAATTTGCGGATCATATACGGTCATATCATGCCCAACATTCTGCCCCTGCTGCTGCTCTATACGGCCTTCAACATCGCCTGGTCGGTGTTGGCCGAGGCCGGGGCCAGCTTCCTCGGGTTCGGTGACCCTAACAACCTGAGCTGGGGCGGCATGCTCTACAACCTCTGGATTTCCGGTAAGGTCCGAACGGCCTGGTGGTGGTTTACGCCCCCGGCCGTTTGCATCGTGCTGCTGGTCAGTGCGCTGGTGTTCGTCAGCCGGGCTTATGAAGAAGTGGCCAATCCGCGTTTGAAGAAAAGGTAAGAAAGGTCGAAGATGCTGCTGAAGATAAAAAACCTGAAAACCCACTACCGTATCACGGGAGCTACGGTCAAAGCGGTGGACGGGGTGACGCTGTCGATCAAGGAGGACGAGGTTTTCGGTTTGGCGGGAGAATCCGGGTGCGGCAAATCGACCCTTATCCGCACGATCATGCGGCTGGTGCCCCAAAGCGCCAGCGTATCGGCCGACGAGTTGTCATACCGGGGCCAGGACCTGCTGGCCTTGTCGGACAAAGAGTATCGGGAGAAGATCCTTTGGAAGGCGATCTCGCTGGTGCCCCAGAGCGCCATGGCCTCGCTCAACCCGGTCTATCGGGTGGGAAACCAGATCGCCGAGACAATTCAAACCCATGCTCCCCTAAACAAGAAAGAGACGGCGGACCGGATCGAGACTCTTTTCAAAGGCGTCGGGCTGCAGCCGGCATTGGCTCGCAACTATCCCCATGAGTTCAGCGGCGGTATGCGCCAGCGGGCCATGATCGCCATGTCCCTCGCCTTAGATCCGGGCCTGATCATCATGGACGAACCCACCACCGGCCTGGACGTGCTGGTTCAGGAGCGTATTCTGCGCGAGTTGAAAGCCATTCGAGAACGATC
>JBATHN010000023.1:0-1944 GCA_049666885.1 Desulfobacterales bacterium | reverse complement strand
GCGCAGACCAAGATGGAGGCATTTCGTCCCTACGCCGGCAAGTTTGCCGAAGTTTTGGGAAGTCTGGCCGAAAGGGCCGGCGGGGAGGCCAACCCGCTGTTGGTGCCGCGCGAGAACGTAAAAAAGGTCCACGTTCTTTTGTGCACCTCCGATCGGGGTCTCTGCGGCGGTTTTAATTCCAATCTCACCCACAAAGCCGATGCTTTCCTGAAAGACAGGGCTGGGCAGGGAATCGAAATTTCATTCACTGCTTTCGGCAAAAAAGGGCGTGACTGGTGTCGCAACAGCAAACAGACCATGGTCGAACAGCACATCGGCGTCGTCGGATCCACTTTCGGGTTCAACGTTGCAACAACCGCAGGCCGCAAGCTCGTGAATCTCTACCTCGACGGCTCTTACGATGAGGTGCACATAATTTACGCCGAATTTTTGAGTATGGCCAAACAGATCCCGACAATTAAGCAGTTGCTGCCGATACCGCCCATCTCCGTGGCCGCGTCGGCCGGCGATGAAAATGCGCCCTACATGGCCGAACACATTGCCGAACCGTCGCCCGAGGATCTTTTAGGTGAAATGCTGCCGAGAAATATTTACGTCCAGATCTACAGCGCGTTGCTCGAAACCTCGACCAGCGAACACGCAGCCCGCATGATGGCCATGGACAATGCCACCAAGGCGTGCAATGACATGATCGAAAATTTGACATTGGCTTACAACAAGGCGCGTCAGGCGGCGATTACGGCGGAATTGATGGACATCGTCGGCGGCGCCGAGGCTCTCAAAGGATAAGAACACCAATTTGCCTATATCGTTAACAGGAGGTCGTTTCGATGGGAGAAAACATTGGTAAGTTACTGCAGGTCATGGGACCGGTCGTTGACGTGGAGTTCGAGCAAGGCAAGCTGCCGTTCATCTACACCGCACTGACGATTACGAACCCGGCAATCGATGAGAGAGAGGACAACCTTGTCGTCGAGGTCGCCCAGCATCTCGGCGACAACGTCGTGCGCTGCATCGCCATGGACGTTACCGACGGTCTGGTCCGCGGCATGCCGGTAAAGAATACGGGCAATCAGATCATGATGCCGGTCGGCGAAGCCGGCCTGGGACGCGTTCTAAACGTCGTCGGCCGTCCGGTGGACGGGCTGGGTCCTGTCAGCCAGGAGAAGATGATGCCGATTCACAGGGCGGCGCCCAAATTTACCGAACAGGACGTCACCGTGCGCGTGCTGGAAACCGGTGTCAAGGTCATCGACCTGCTGGTGCCTTTTCCCCGCGGCGGCAAGATGGGGATGTTCGGCGGCGCCGGCGTGGGCAAAACCGTTATCATGATGGAGATGGTCCATAACATCGCCATGCAGCACGGCGGTATTTCGGTGTTTGCGGGCGTCGGGGAACGGACCCGTGAAGGCAATGACCTTTATCACGAAATGAAAGATTCCGGCGTTCTTCCCAAAGCGGCGCTTATCTACGGTCAGATGACCGAGCCTCCCGGGGCGAGGGCCCGCGTGGCCCTTTCGGCTTTGACCGCTGCGGAATACTTTCGTGATGAAGAGGGTCAGGACGTGTTGATCTTCATCGACAACATTTTCCGCTTTACCCAGGCCGGTTCCGAGGTTTCGGCCCTCCTCGGCCGCATGCCGTCGGCGGTCGGCTATCAACCGACCCTGGCCGTCGACCTGGGGGAACTTCAGGAGCGCATCACCTCCACCGACAAGGGATCCATCACGGCCGTGCAGTGCGTGTATGTGCCGGCGGACGACCTCACCGACCCGGCTCCCGCCACCACCTTCGCCCACTTGGATGGAACCGTGGTTTTGTCCCGCCAGATCGCGGAACTCGGGATCTATCCGGCCGTTGACCCGCTCGACTCGACCTCACGGATTCTGGATGCGAACTACATCGGGGAAGACCATTATCGGACAGCCCGCCAGGTGCAACAGA
>JBATHN010000022.1:0-12658 GCA_049666885.1 Desulfobacterales bacterium | reverse complement strand
AAGAACGCCGGTATGTCGCTGGATGAAGCGTTTCAGCGGGGACAGGAGATGGTGGGTCTGGCCCGAAAAAATGGCATGCACGTGCGGGCCGGTATCCAGTGCGCATTCGGCTGTGTTTATGACGGTGCAATTCCGCCGCAGCGGGTGGTCGACATGGTGCGGGCCTTCATTGACCAAGGGGCCGCTGCGCTTGCACTGGCCGACACCACCGGTATGGCCGATCCGCTCTCCATCCGTCGTATGGTCACCGAGGTGCAACTTACAGCGGGCGAAACCCCTCTGATTCTCCATTTGCACGACACGCGCGGACTCGGGCTGGTCAACCTGATGGCAGCCCTGGAGTGCGGTGTCACACGGTTTGATACCGCACTGGCCGGCATGGGTGGGTGCCCCTTCGTTGCGGGCGCCGCCGGAAACATTGCGACCGAAGACACGGTTTATCTGTTGGACAGGCTGCAGGTTAAAACCGGCATCAGCATCAGGGATGTGGCGGCTTGCTCCATCAAGCTGGAAAATTTTTACGGCAAGACGTTTGCCGGAAAAATGGTCCGGTTGGCCCGCTGATGCGGAAATGAAAAACAGGCGCGACACACGGGGATAAATTCTTCGCTACAGAACTTTTGAAAACTGCCGATAAAACCTTAGACACCTCTCGCGGTTCTGTGCGGCGCCAATCCGCGTTCAGGTATTCTGTTAAAAATATCATTTAAATACAGTGGGTTGTATTATGCACCAGGCCGGTCAAGAGACTATCTTGTTTGTTGATGATGAGGAAAGCATCCTCGATGTCGCCAGCGAGTATTTCAAACGCCGGGGATACCAGGTGGTGACGGCCGGCAACGGCCTGGAGGCCGTCAATATCCTCGAAAAGCAAACCGTCGACTGCTGTTTTACCGATATCAACATGCCGGGAATGGACGGGTTGGCACTAGCCGAGCACATCCACAAGTCCGACAACACGCTGCCGGTCATCATCATGACCGGTTATCCATCGCTCGACAACACCATCCAAACGCTTAAAAACGGTGTCGTTGACTTTCTCGTCAAACCGGTCAATCTCAGCCAAATGGAATTGTGCGTTCGGCGGGTTTTCAGCCAACGCCGGTTATTCGTTGAAAATTTGCTTCTCAAAAAGGAGGTCGAAAGCAAGGAGAGACTGGAGAAACTCAACCGCGAACTGACGGTCAAAGTCGAGGAGATGCATATCCTCAACCGGATACTGAGCGATTTCTCCATCATTTCGTCCAGCAGCGAGGTTTTCAAGCGCCTGGTCGACATGGCGGTTGAAATAACCCGCTCGGACCGGGCCTGTTTTTTCATTTTCAATGATTCCGTCACAAAACCTTTTTTCGTGGCCGCGGTTTGCGGCAAGCCCCCGAGCGGCACGGCCGAAGCCACCGAGAGCGGGACCGGTTACGACCGTGCAATCGGCGATCCGAACGCCCCGTTGCAACCGGATCTATCGAAACTGATCCTCGAGGTTGCCGACGACGAGATTCCCCTGCTGGTATCCAACAACAGTGGGACCCGCAACATTCCGCAGGATTTGCGGTCGCTGATGATGGTGCCGCTCAAGATCCGACAAACCGTGTTCGGCGTTCTGATGGCCGCCCTTGAAAGTGATACCGCCGCTTACACCGAAAAAGATCTGTACTATCTTTCCTTCATGGCCCAGAATGCCGCCAACGCCATCGAAAACCTTGCACTTTACGAAAACATTTACGAAAATCTCTTTGCCACACTTTACGCTTTCGTTAATGCCATCGAGGCCAGAGATCGATACACCCAGCAGCATTCCAGCCGCGTGACCGCTTTTTCGATCGAAATTGGAAAAGCAATGGGCTGTACCCTCGAGGAGCTGGACACGTTGAAGTTTGCGGGTCATCTGCACGATATTGGAAAAATCGGCATCCGGGATGACATTCTGCTGAAACCGGGACGGCTGACGGATGAAGAGTTTGCCAAGATCAAGGAACACCCGGTCATCGGCGCCAATATCGTCGAACAACTCGGATTCTGGGAGAGGGAGCGCCAAATCATCCGCTGTCATCACGAGCGCTACGACGGGAAAGGATATCCGGACGGTCTGTGCAAGGATGAAATCCCGATCCTGGGCCGTATTCTCTCGGTGGCCGACGTCTACGACGCCGTCTCTTCGGATCGCGCCTACCGCAAACGCATGGAAGAAAGTCAGGTTTTGAAGATCATCAAAGAGGGTGCGGGCACGCAGTTCGATCCGGAGGTCGTCGACGTCTTCCTGAAGCTTCACCGGGAGGGGAAGTTCAACAAGCTGATGGCATCCGGCAGCGCTACCCACCTTTTCACTCACCTGCGCAACTGATCAGTCTTCGTGTCGTCAAATATTATTATGTTATTTCAATTATTTATTGACAATTTGGTTCTTTGTGATATCTTTGACGAGTAGGCCTCGCATCCGGCAATTGCTGGGCAAAGCCGGTTGCGACGGTAGGCTGATATCGCCGCAAAGAGCCTGGGTGAACCGCTGGGGAAGCAGCACACCCATACGAGCGATGGAGTGTGAAGCGACCATTGAGTCGAAATGATCGCTAAGTCAAAGCTATCTACCACGCAGTGGGATGTCAGGTGTTTTGGATTTCAGCGGGCAATTTACTGCAGGAAAGTTTGGTCGGGGCGAGAGGATTTGAACCTCCGACCCCTTGAACCCCATTCAAGTGCGCTACCAGACTGCGCCACGCCCCGACACAAAGCAAGGCTGATCAGCTAACATTTAATCGCTATCATGTCAAGACGAGAAACAAACTCTTGTGGGGAAAGGCAACGTCAATCGCCTCTCGTCCCCGCGCGGCTGCGGCCGGGTGACACCATCGGGATTACGGCTCCGGCCAGTCCGTTCGACAGCGAGCAGTTATACCTGGGGGTCGGTTTGCTCGAAACCGCCGGATTCAAGGTCCTGGTATCCAAGAATCTCTTCCTCAAAAACGGCTATCTGGCCGGGACCGACTCGCAGCGGGCAGAGCTGTTTATGAATATGTTCACGGATCCGGTCGTAAAAGCCATCTTATGCGCCAGAGGCGGATTCGGTTCGATGCGAATCCTGCCGCTAATCGATTATGGTTGTATCCGCGAAAAGCCTAAGATCGTCGTCGGCTTCAGCGACGTGACCGCCCTTTTGGCAGCTCTCTACAGCCGCTGTGGCCTGGTCACTTTTCACGGACCGGTTGTCGCCGGTTTGCCGGGTTTGGATGAGCAGTCGCTGGCCGCACTGATGTCGGCCATTGCCGGCCCCGTTCCGGTCGACATCAGGGCCCCGCACGGCAAGACAGTTTGCCCAGGATCCGGCACGGGTCCTGTTTTAGCGGGAAATCTCACGACCCTCTGCCATTTGATCGGAACGCCCTTCATGCCCCCCATTCAGGGTCATCTGTTGCTGCTCGAGGATCGCGGCGAAGCCCCGTACCGAGTGGATCGGATGCTCAGCCAGCTGCGTATGGCCGGATGCCTTGAGACGATTGCCGGCCTGGCATTCGGATCCTTCGACGATTGCGGCCAGCCTGAAGAACTATCTCGAATTGTTGCAGATCATTTCAGTGACCGGCGGTTTCCGGTGTTAACCGGTTTGGACGTCGGCCACGGCAAACGCAACCTGACGATTCCGATCGGCATCACGGCCACACTCGATGCCGATCGACGCCGCTTGACGTACCACCGCCCGGCCACCACGGAATAATGGTTGGCTGTCTGAGGCGCCTGTTGTCATTTCCTTTAGTCGTTGAAATCGATGATATCCTTCTATGAAATTTGACCGTTTGCATAATCTGATGCATCAGGCCGTAACGGAGGATGTATTTCCCGGCGGCGTAATCCTTGTCTCCCGGCAGGGGGTGATTGAAGATCTTTTTGCCTGTGGAGTCGGCAATCGTTTCACTCAAAAACCTATGACTGCTGAAACGGTCTTCGATCTTGCCTCGCTGACCAAACCCTTGGCGACGACACTGGCGGTGATGCTGCTGGTCGCAGACGGCCGGCTGGCACTTGGGCAACCTCTGGCGTCCCTGTTAGATGTTTTTAAAGGGACCGAGAAAGCGGCCATTACCGTTCGGCAGCTTCTCAACCACACGGCGGGCCTGCCGGATTACCGGCCGTATTACACCGAGCTGGTTCGGGTGCCGTCCGAGATGCGGCGGCACGCCCTGCTGAAGGCAATCGCCCGGACGCCGTTAGCTCACGGCATCGGTGAAGCGGAACTTTACAGCGATTTGGGCTTCATGGTTCTCGGCGAGTTGGTGGAAACGATTTCCGGCAAACGGCTCGACCGGTTGGTCGGCGAGGCGGTCTATGCGCCGCTGGGCCTGAACGACGCCGGGCTGCCGCTTTGTTTCGTCGATCATGCAGCACCGACGATATTCTCGGATGTGGCCGCCACCGAACTTTGTCCCTGGCGGCAGCGTCTTCTGGAGGGTGTCGTGCATGACGAGAATGCCTTCGCTCTGGGCGGTATTGCCGGCCACGCCGGACTTTTCGGCAGCGCCCGGGCGGTCCATACCCTGATCGCGGCCATATGGAAAGCATTCTGCGGGAATTCGCCGGAAGGGATTTTGCCGGTCGAAGTGGTGCGAACTTTCTTGCGGCGCGGCAAAAAAGGTGAGCGCCCTTTAGGATTCGACGCACCCTCGAAGACCGGATCGAGCAGCGGCCGGTACTTCACCTCCGCCACCGTCGGTCATCTCGGATTTACCGGGACCTCTTTCTGGTTGGACCTGCAGCAATCGATCGGTGTGATTTTGTTGACCAATCGGGTGCATCCTCACCGCACCAACGAGCGCATCAAAACCTTCAGACCCAAACTGCATGACGCGGTGATGAATATATTGGCGGCACGCACGGAAACCGGATGAACGGTCGTGGTGCCGCCGTAAACCGGGATTGCGTACAAAAGTAACTCGCTATATTTGCACTGCCATTAAAACGTACTGCAATTGGCTGGCAGTCTTTTCAGACGAAAATTCAGGGAAAAAGAGGGCTTATTATGAGTCCAATTTTTGTGGACCCGACATTTTTTCTTGTAAAAACAGTATAATTTTGGTAGCGAAGCATGGAAATTTTTTGTATAATAACGTCAAAAATAAACGCATCCAAGCTGCGGGTGCCCATTGAGGTCGTATGAATCTCTTTCTTGACAGCATCTTAGGTATTTTCTCGAACGATCTGGCCATTGATTTGGGCACCGCCAACACACTGGTGTACGTCAAAGGGAAGGGTATCGTTTTAGACGAACCGTCGGTCGTGGCCGTCAGCATGGACGGTCGTTCCAAAAGCCGGGTCTTGGCCGTCGGAGGTGAGGCCAAGCACATGCTGGGGCGGACGCCCGGCAGCATCGTGGCCATCCGACCGCTGCGGGACGGCGTCATCGCCGATTTCGAGGTGACCGAAGCCATGCTGCGGCACTTCATTCAAAAAGTGCACAACCGCCGGTCGTTCGTACGCCCGCGCATCATTATCGCCGTGCCGTCCGGTATCACTCAGGTTGAGAAAAGGGCGGTCAGGGAGTCGGCCGAATCGGCCGGTGCCCGGGAGGTTTTCCTTATCGAAGAGCCGATGGCAGCCGCCATCGGGGCGAACCTGCCGATCACCGAACCGACCTGCAACATGGTGGTCGATATCGGGGGCGGCACGACCGAAGTGGCTGTGATCTCGCTGGCCGGTATCGTGTACAGCCGCTCGATGCGGGTGGCGGGCGACAAAATGGACGAGGCGATCATTCAGTACATCAAGCGCAAGTACAACCTTCTCATCGGCGAGCGCACCGCTGAGATCATCAAGACCACTATCGGCAACGCCTATCCCAACCCCCAGGATCTCGAAACCATAGAGGTCAAAGGCCGCGACCTGGCTTCCGGTATCCCCAAAATCCTCTCGATCGACTCGGAGGAGATTCGCGTGGCTATTTCAGAGCAGATAGATGCAATCGTTGAAACGGTCAAAATCGCGCTGGAACAGACCCCTCCGGAACTGTCCGCCGATATCGTCGATCGCGGCATCGTCTTGACCGGCGGCGGCGCATTACTTAAAAATCTCGATAAATTGCTCAGAGAGGAAACCAGCCTTCCGATCACGGTTACCGAAAATCCATTGTCTACGGTCGCACTCGGCGCCGGAAGAGCACTCGACAGCCTCGAAATACTTAAACGTGTCTTGATAAACTAGGTTCATGTTTTCAAAAAGAATGTTGGTGATCGTTGGCGTCTTTTTCCTGGTCGTCGCCAACATCGTGATCCTGTTTATATCCAGCAGCCGAGTTCCTTCCTATGGTATCGGGCGCTTTGCGCTCTATTTGGTCGCTCCGATTCAGGACGTCGTCTCTAACACCATTAACGTGGCTCGCAACACTTGGCAGACCTATTTTATGCTGGTTTCAACGGCTCAGGAAAACGCCCGACTGAATAAGGAGCTGCAGCAGGCGAATGCTCGCAACAGCCAGTGGCACGAAACCGAGCTTTCCAACATTCGGCTCCGCCGACTGCTCGATTTCGAGATATCGCTGGAGAGCCCGTCCGTGGCGGCTGAGGTTATCGGTATGGACCCGTCGCCTTGGTACCGGGCCGTCATCATCAATAAAGGCAGCAGCGACGGCGTTCGCAAAGGGCTTCCGGTCGGAATTCCCGAAGGGATCGCCGGCCAGGTGATCGACGTTTCGGCGGCTTATGCCAAGGTGATGTTGATCACCGACCGCAACAGCGCCGTGGATGCCCTGGTCCAGCGCACTCGTGCCCGCGGCATCATCAAGGGTGAATCCACGAGCAGTTGCGTGTTTCAATACGCCCTGCGCAAGGATGAGGTCAAAATCGGCGACAAGATTGTCGCGTCGGGACTCGACGGGGTTTTCCCGAAGGGCATGCCCATCGGTGAGGTCTCGGGGGTGGTCAGACGGGCTGCGGGCATCTTTCAGGAAGTCAGCGTGACCCCATATGTCGATTTCGAAAAAATCGAGGAATTGCTGGTACTTCTCACTCCGTTGTAGGACCAGCTTGCGAACCCGCAATGACCTATGTTTTTTACATTTTTACCAGCTTGTTCCTGATCGTACTTCAGACCGTCATCCTGCCTGATCTGCCGGTCCTAAACAATGTTTTCGACTTGACGGCGATGTTCGTGATCTATCTCGGTTTGCTGCGCAGTGCACGGGAAGGCCTACCGGTTGTCTTCCTGCTCGGGGTGATCATGGACAATCTTTCCGGGGCTCCGTTCATGGTCTTCATCACCACGTATTTCTGGTTGTATGTCGGCGTGCGCTGGCTCTCACGGATCCTGCAGGTCGGGATGCGCTTCCGGCTTGCGTTCATCATCGTAGCCGGCATCCTGCTGGAAAACGTGATATTCATATTGGCTTTTGGAGGGATCGACGCTCTCAGACAGATGCCGTCGACCACCGCGGGAATGATTTTACCGCGCCTGCTCTGGGCCCTTATTTTCGGGCCGTTTCTGATCCTGATACTCGAGCACGTGCACCGGATATGGGATCGTTGGGTACGAACTTTCCTGATTCGCAGATCAGATCCAATCGGCGGCCGGGCGGCCAAGTGACCGGGAGGTGGTCCCGCGGCCTGCGGCAATCACCTGAAAGACATTGACCGATGACGCGATCTGAAAGACTTTTTGCCACCGTTACCGGGTTTTTCTTCAGGAAATCCATGCTTTGGAAAAGTATTTAAAAACCGCCGATACCGATTGGTACAAACAACGCATCATTGGCGTTATCTTGGTAGTGGTCACCTGTATGACCCTTCTTTTCGTGCGGCTTTTTTTTCTGCAGGTGATAAAGGGCCAAGAATACCGGCGTCTTTCGGAAAACAACAGCATCCGTTTGCAGCGCATCGAACCTTTCAGGGGAATTATTCGCGACCGTAATGGAAAAATGCTGGTCGACAACCGGCCCTCCTATGACTTGAGCATCATTCCCAGGGACGCCAAACCGGTGGGTGAGACACTTGCGCGATTGTCGACCTTTATCAAGGTACCGGCCGAGGAACTCTATGAACAAATGAAGAGTCAGAAGGGCGCGCTTTCCTACAAACCCGTTCCGCTGATTCAGGATATCGGCCGGGATAACCTGGCCCTGGTCGAAGTGCACCGCTACGACCTGCCCGGCGTCGATGTCAACGTCAAACCGCTCAGACATTACCTGAACCATCAGAGCGCCTCTCATCTGCTGGGATATCTCGGTGAGATCAGTCCCCGCGAGTTGAACAGCGGCCGGTATGCGGACCTCAAGAGCGGTGACCTGATCGGTAAGAACGGCATCGAAAAGGTTTTCGATAATTACCTGAGGGGCAAAAGCGGTGGACGGCAGGTCGAAGTCAATGCCACCGGCCAGGTCGTCAGGGTCCTGGACACCGTTCCCGCTACCCCCGGCTACAACATTTTTCTGACCATCGACTCGGATCTTCAGAAAAAGACCGAAGAGCTTCTGGAAGGCGTCACCGGCGCGGCGGTTGCCGTCGAACCGTCAACCGGTCAGATTTTAGCACTTGTCAGCAGCCCCACCTTCGACCAGAATGTTTTCGTCAGCGGTTTGTCGCACGAGCAGTGGCAGGCCTTCATCTCCGATCCCACCAAGCCGCTGACCAACCGCGCGGTTCAGGGTGAATATCCCCCGGCCTCGACCTACAAGATTTTAACCGCCCTTGCCGGCCTCGAAGAAGGGGTCATCAACGAAAAAACCGTCTTCTGCTGCCCCGGTTCATACCGCTTCAGAGGCCGCGATTACCGATGCTGGAAAAGAGGTGGGCACGGGTGCGTCAATGTTGTTCAAGCGATTACGCAGTCCTGCGACGTGTTTTTTTACCAGGTTGGACTGGCCGTGGGTGTCGATCGGCTGGCCTGGTACGCAAAAGCGGCGGGTCTCGGCGTGCCGACAGGCGTCGATCTGAGTCACGAGGCGCAAGGATTGATTCCGACTGCGGCCTGGAAAAAGCGCCGTACCGGTGTCGAGTGGCAGGAGGGCGAGACGCTGTCGATCGCCATCGGACAGGGTTTCAATCTTGTCACACCGCTGCAGATGGCGGTCATGACCGCTGCGATCGCCAATGGTGGAAAGAGATACCAGCCGCAGATTCTTATGAACGTCGAATCGGCGGACGGTCGAACCGTCAAATCGGTTGACCCGGTAGTCACCGGCCGACTGCCTGTCAGCGACGGGAACCTGGCCATTGTGAGAAAGGGATTGCTGGAAGTGGTCAACAGTGAAAGGGGAACGGCCAAGGGCGCGCGTCTATTCGATTTGTCGATCAGCGGTAAAACGGGCACGGCTCAAGTCGTCGGCCGCAAGGAAGAAGAGGTCGAGGACCCGCCGCCGACGCCCGACCACTTGAAGGACCATGCTTGGTTCGTCGCTTATGCGCCGTCCGACGATCCGAAAATAGCGATTGCGGTTGTCGTCGAGCACGGTGAACACGGATCCGGGGCCGGTGCGCCGATCGCTCGGGAAATGATCAAGACCTATCTGCTTCGTGACCGGCTTAAACCGGGACTGCACCTGGTGGCTGAGCACAAGACGACCGGCTCTAACTAGTTTCCGTCCAGAAATGGCCCTTTTCAGCAATTCCCCGCCTGCTTCGGGACAGGTCGGTGTCAATCACGCCTTGGGCGTGACAGGTCTGGAATCGCTTGTGCGGCTTACAAGAGTGTGCCTCCGCGCAATGCCGCCGATTTCCTTGAAATTGCAGAAAGTTGAACATTTCTGGATCGGAAACTAATCAGTGCCCTTTATGAAACCGCGGATGGGCACTATCTGAATTTGGGGCGAACGCCATCCCCGCGAAAGCGGGGCGCCGTTAATCGACGCGTTTAACCTTAGTCGAAGCGCAGACGGCGACATTCCAAAAGAAACCGATATTCGAAGTTGAAATGGTGGACCATGTTTGACCGTAAATTTGTTCAATACTTCGATTGGGGCCTGCTCGGCCTTGCCGTCGTGCTCGGTGGACTCGGGCTGACCACTCTCTACAGCGTAGTCACCGCCGGCCCGTTGACGCTCGAAAAAACACTTTACTTCAAACAAATGCTCTGGTTCTGCGGCGGCCTGATCTTGATGGTCATCACCTGCTTGTTCAATTACAAGCTTCTGGATCGATACGCCTTTGCGGTCTACATCTTTTGCCTGCTGACGCTGGTTGCCGTTTTGCTCTTCGGCAAATATGCGGGCGGCTCCAAGCGCTGGCTGGTTCTGGGCCCTGTCTCCGTGCAGCCGTCGGAAATGGCCAAACTCGCCATTATTATCGTTCTGGCGCGGTACTATTCAAAAAATGCATACACCCGGGGATTTACACTGCGCGACCTGTTCACCCCTGCGGTGCTGGTGCTGGTCCCCGCCGCCCTGATCATCAAGCAGCCGGATCTGGGAACCGCCTTGCTTCTGGTCATCATCGCCGGTTCCATGACCCTGTTCGTCAAGATTGAAAAACGGTCGCTGTTGTCTCTGATATTTGCCGGTCTGCTCGCCGTACCCATGGTCTGGTTTGTGTTGAAGGATTACCAGAAACAGCGCATCCTCACATTTTTGAACCCGGATCGGGACCCCTTGGGCGCGGGATACCACATCATCCAATCGAAGATCGCCATCGGGTCCGGTATGTTGGTTGGCAAGGGGTATTTGAAAGGCACACAAAACGCGCTTTCCTTTCTGCCGGAACAGCACACCGACTTTATCTTTTCTGTTTTTGCCGAGGAATGGGGATTTGTCGGGTGTGCGGTCTTAGTCCTTGTTTTTCTGCTGCTGATCGTGTGGGGGTTGAACGTGGCCTACAGTTGTCGGGATCCATTCGGAAACATTCTGGCGGTGGGGATCTCGGCAATGATATTTTGGCAGGTGTTCGTTAATATCGGAATGGTCATGGGGCTGATGCCGGTGGTCGGGGTCCCGCTGCCGTTTATCAGTTACGGCGGATCCTCGATTGCAACGATGATGGTTTCCATCGGACTGCTCATCAACGTCAGTATGCGGCGTTTCACCCTGGAATAACGGCGGCGTTCAGCCATTACCTTCCGGTCCGCGTTGGGTTAGAATTGCGCGGACAGCAGGAATTCACATCCAAATAACCTTCAGGAGGAGACCGATTCATGTTAAAAAAAGGACCCAAAGCGGATTCGATATCGACGTTTTTAGGGCCCGATGCCAGTGTGGAAGGTGTGCTAAATTTTCAAGGCACCATCCGGCTCGACGGAACCATCAAGGGTAAAATCACCAGCAGCGGCGGTACGGTGATCGTCGGAGAGAAAGCCGTTGTCGATGCCGAAATCGCCGTCGGTACGGCCATCGTCATGGGAAAATTGAACGGCACCATCGCTGCCAGCGACCGTATCGAAGTCTATCCTCCCGGCCGGATCACCGGCGACATTCAGGCCCCTGTGATCGCCATCGAAGAGGGCGGGCTTTTCAACGGTCACTGCACGATGACCCCTCGCACTGAACCCGTGCAAAAGGCCAAGCCCATCCCTGAAAAAACAGCCTCAGACGCCAAGTCGATCGCCAATTAAAAATTTTTAAAAAACCTTTGACAACCGTTTGTGGCGGATGGTATAGACCGCGCGAGTCGAAACGGTTTGTCGCAATTTCTTCAATGTTTAAACCCGATTACATCCTAATCTCGCTTCTGTGATGGAGGATTTCCCATGAAGTGTGCTGTATGTAACCAGAGGCTGCCTCTCATGTTACCGATCTCAGCGGCACTGCTGCTCCTTCTACCCATCGACTCGGTTTTTGCTGCGGAAGGCGGTGGTGGTCTCACCGTCGTTCCCGACTGGACCTTCCTGCTGCAGATGGCCAATTTCCTCTTTCTGATCTGGATCTTGAATCTGATTCTTTACAAACCGATCCGGAATGTCCTGAAACAGCGACAGCAAAAAGTGTCGGGTCTCGAAGAAAGCATTACGGCGTGCCAGAAGGATGCAAAGGACAAAGAAGACGCCTTCATGGCGGCCATCCGAGATGCGCGGGCCAAAGGGATGAAGAAAAAAGAAGCCCTGATGGCCGAAGCGACCGAAGAAGAAAAGCAGATTATCGCCAACATCAACGAGACTGCTCAGGCCGATCTTGCCAAGGTTAAAGAAAAGATTGTCGAGGATGCCGAAGCGGTAAGAAACACGTTGATGCAGGAAATCGACAGTTTTGCCGAGGCGATCGGACATAAAATTTTGGGGAGGGCGCTTTGATGAAATTTCCTGTTTTCAGTCGCAAAGGCCTTTTCGCCGCTCATCGAACAGCAGCAGTGTTGGCGGCCGCATTGCTGCTGTTTTGCTTTGCCGGCGGCGGGCTGTCATCCACCGGCGGTGAACAGGGCACCGAGCATGCGGCCGGCGGTGAGCAGGGCCCCGAGCATGCAGCGCCGCCCGCCAAGGGGTGGCAGGCCACGGACACTTACAAGGTGATGAACTTTGCGGTTTTGGCTATCGCACTGGTCTTTCTGCTGCGCAAACCGGTGAAACAGGCACTCGCTGATCGGATTCAGAGCATCAAAAACCAACTCAGTGAACTGGAAACCCAGAAGGCAGCCGCCGAAGCGGAGTTGGCCAAATACAATCAGAGGTTCCAGAAACTGGACCAGGAAGCCGAAAAGCTCATTGCCCAATACGTGCAGCAGGGTGAGGAAGCCAAGGCCAGAATTCTCAAAGAGGCCGAAAC
>JBATHN010000021.1:0-2901 GCA_049666885.1 Desulfobacterales bacterium | reverse complement strand
GGCCGGAGGAGGACCGCTCGATGAAAGGGTTAAGTTTCAGGCAGCCTCTAAGAACGAATTGGCGTTTTCGAACCCTACCGTGGAATCGAGTATGTGCCGACGGCATGGGCCACAGGCTCTTCGATTCCTTCCGAGTACAAGGATACCTCCCCGACTGCCAAAGATTTGCCCATTTTCATGAGATTGCAGACACCGACGACGGCTCTGTCCGCTGACGGTTTCCGCATGAAGTTGATGCTCAAGTTTGTTGTGACAATAAGGGGAACGATGCCGATTTCGCCAAGAATTGCCACATAAAGCGCGACGTCAGCGACGGTCATGAGCACGGGACCGGACACGGTTCCGCCTGGGCGTAGTTCGTGGGCGCCGACCTGAAGTTTTACTGTTGACGATCTGCCGCCAACCGCCTCAACGCTGCAATTGGTATGGGGATACTCCGCGGCAAGGAATTCAACGATCTCTGCCTTGGTTGCCATACGCTCCTTACCTGAAATCTAGCGTTTTAATCAGCGGCGTGAATTTTTGTGTCTGCTGCACAACCATCGGTGTCAGGTCTTCATTTTTCACATTACGCCTAAATCTGTCAATAATGAAAACACGACCCCTTTGTACGCTATGGTGTCTGCCAAATCCCTTTGCGTAAGCCCCATGGGGATCAGAAATTCCTCGAGGAGCATCTCGCTGGGATGAGTGGCACTCTGTGGGTTGGTATGCGAATGATGATAGTCTCCTGAATATCCATGTTTAATGATAATCCGTAGTGAAAGCTATTGACCTGTTTATGTCCCAGACTCCCCCCTCGGATCTATTTTGGTCCCTTTTCTATTTCTTTTGGGTTTGGGCGGCAGACGGTACATTGCTGCCAACCCAATTTTAGAATCCCTACAAGCTATAATAAAATCCAAAGTGCCCAGGCAAGCATTGCAATCCGGTAAGCCATCATGGGAATTGAAACGACCCATGCCTGGGGAAGTTTTTGATCACTCACATCCTGATACCACCTTAGCCACAATCACGATTATAATCAGGACCGACCAGAACAGAACCGCGGGGCCGACCAACTGCTCGCCCCCTACGAGCAAAGGCCAGCGGCTGCGTGGAAGGTAAATATCAATGCTCGCATTGACGCCTCCGGCGCCGAGATCAACAGCGGAACTCCAATATTTTGTCGTAATTCCTCTTGCTTCCAACCACTTAAGCTCAAAGTCCTGTTGCCCGGAAGTGATAGGAAGCGCCATCCGCTGCACCCGCTGGTTGGGTTCCCCGTCTCCTGTGTGACACCTTCGGGGTGAACACGGATAGGTGTTTGGCCATGCACCCGGTCAAAGTTCTTTCTTTGTTGACGGTGCTTTTTCATAGGCATCTTAACAAAATTTTTAACCAGTCCCGTCTTCTGTTTGAAAGTCGCCTTTTCCCAGTTCTATTCTATAGCGCGGCAGAGATTCGGGATAATTTTCCTGGAGAAATACGATCAGCTTTTCCCGGACAAGACATCGTAAATCCCAGGCAATGGGCGATGTTGATGCGCTCATCAAGGCCCGGATCTCAATCGTTTGACTGGAAGCATTTGTAATCTGCAGATTACATACCTTTTTGTCCCAGAGGTCGGTACTGTCCAGGATGCGCTTCAGTTCATTACGGATCGACTGAATTGGAGCTTTGTAGTCGGCATAGATGAAAACCGTACCCAGGATCGAAGCTGATGTGCGCGTCCAGTTTTGAAAAGGTTTGTCGATAAAATAGCTTGGTGGCACGATCAGCCGCCGCAGGTCCCAAATTCTAACCACAATGTAAGTCAAATTGATCTCTTCGATCCAGCCCCATTCATTCTCAACAATTACTACATCGTCGATCCTTAAAGGTTGGGTGATCGCTATCTGGAGACCGGCAAAAAGGGTTGCGATACTTTTTTGTGCTGCAAAACCTAAAACAATACCGAAAATACCAGCCGACGCCAGGAGGCTGGTCCCAAACTGGCGCATCTTTTCAAATGTCATCAGAAAGGTCGAAAACGAAATGATCAGTACCACCACTATCAGAATTTTTTCTATGACCCGCATCTGGGTATGAACTTTACGGGCATGCAGGTTGTCAGGGATGTTGATTATGTAGTGGCTCCCGATATAATCTTCACCGACTTTTATCAGCCGGATCAAAAGCCAGCTAAGGGTAATGATAAACCCGATGCTAAGGATATGATTAAAGATATCTAACTGATTTTGTTTAAGTGGTACTATTATAGACAGATTGATCTTGATGATGACCAAAATAAAAAATATTATCATAGGCAGCAGGATCTTTTTGATAATATTCCATGACCCGATCTTCGATTCGGCTGCGGTATTGCTCTGACTCATGGTTTTTCAGCTCCACTGGCTATTGATCATTCAAGGTAACATGATCAAAAGGAAGGCGTAGAGTATAGCCGTATGTCTCCGCCATTCATCAATCATGATTCTGCATACAATCAGGTTAAACTGCCGCCCCTCGCTATAGGGACTTTCATCCTGATTTCATGGCGCCTTTTCATTATATTTTTGCCGACACCAAAACCGGAAAAACGAATTCGACATATATCTAAGAAGTATCGAACGCAAGTTTATGGTTGAAAGCAATAACGTTGAACCTGATAATATTTACGAATCCATTGACAAGTACCACCGGTCGTAGCCTGCCCATGCCGCACTTCGGACACAGGGCAGCAAGCGTATTGCCAACGCTCCGCAAAACCGGCTGGCAATGAAGTGCAGCGGAATTGCTGTCCGAGTTTTTGTGGTTTTTATGGCTTTCGCTGATCCAACTTTCTTGCGACATATACACCATAGCTGTAGTGAGTTTTATATTCCTCATACAGGTCAATTTCTCGATTTTCCGCTTCCACTATTGCGCGTGCTTCTTCAC
>JBATHN010000020.1:0-7324 GCA_049666885.1 Desulfobacterales bacterium | reverse complement strand
GTCGGCTTGTCCATGAAGTATCGCAGAATATTCAATGAATTGTCCGCATCGGTCAAGTTCGTTTTCCCCGGGTGCTTGCCGGACTGCAGCAATTCGATGTCGGAGGCCAGATATCGTCCCGGTTGGATCGATTCTGCCGCCCCCAGAATCAAATTTCCGTTGACCAACTTGTAAAGAGCGGCCTCTTGACCCGGATTTTCGCCGTAGCGCAATCCCTTGTTCTCTCCGTCGATGGTCCAGAGGACCTTCTCGTAAAATAGCGTCTGCCGCTCTTTTTCCTCCACGAAACTGATCTCCATCCGGGGTGGAAAATGATCGTCGACGATGGTGCGGTACATTTTTTTGAGATCTTCGGCCATGGTGGTCTCCTTGTTTAATACGAAAAAAAATTGAAACTTAATAAGCGTTCACAGGGCACCGCATCTGCTTTGTTGTCGGGCACTTGAAGTACAAAAGTACGTCTGCGCGCCCGACGCCTTGCATCTGCGGCACCCTGTAAACGCTTACAATTAGGTGGTTTGAGGCGCATCGGACTTTGCAAACCTGTGAACGGTTACGAAACTCAGAACCCTCAACCCGTGGTGACCATAAAGTAAAACCGATGAAATCCGCAAACCGACTAACGGACTCAACGGGCACAACCGGCCAAACCTACTCCCTGTAACACCCTTTGACATCCTCGAAGCTGCGATCCGCCAGAAAATCAGCAATCGCCCGGTCGTAGACCGCCGTGTGGGCAAACGCTTTTCCGGCAAGCTGGAACCGTAAATCCAATGGCAGTCGCCCTTCATGGGCCCGCAGTTCCGATACGATCCGGCCATAGTCGGCCGGATCGACGACCGGAGCAACCCGGATGAAATTCTTGGCAGCCGCCCGGATCATGCAGGGGCCGCCGATATCGATATTTCCCCTGGCCTGTTCCACCGTCACGTCGGGCCGCGAAATCGTTTCCTCGAACGGGTATAGGTTGACCACGACCATATCGATCGGCACGCTGCCGGTCCGCTTCAAATCGACTTGGTGGGCGTCGTTATAGGTTTCCGTCAAAAGGCCGAGGTAAATTTTGAAATCGAGCGTTTTCACAAGGCCACCCTGCGTTTCCGGCTGCCCCGTGTAGGCCGACACCTGGGTCAAACAGGTTTCGGCCCGGTCCCCTAAAATTTCCTTTAAGCGGTTGTAAGTGCCGCCGGTGGAAAAGAATTTCAGGCCCGGGTTGATCTCCAGCAACTGCGGGACGAAGGTGTCCAAGCCGCCTTTGTCCGACACACTCACCAAGGCGTGCTTAACCGTCACAAACGTGTCGATCTTCTCAACCACATTGATACCCATGATTTTTATTCCTTTCCGTCGTATTCCTGAAGAAAGCGTTGAAAGTACTCTTCCATGAACCGGTGGCGTGCTTTCGCCAACTGTCTGCCGGCGACGGTCAACATCCGGTCTCTGATTTTGCACAGCTTGACCCGGTATTCGCGATAACCGGTATCGTCTGCGGTGTAGGGCTGTGTCTCCTCGATCCTGATGTCGGGATTGTGCAGTCGCGCACCGACTTCACCGGCGAAAAGAAATGCGCGGGCCACACCCACCGCGCCGATGGCATCCAGCTTGTCCGCGTCGAACAACACCTTGGCCTCCAGCGTCTCCGGCGCTTGGCGGCCCCGAAACCGGTGGGCGGAAATGCAGTGCAATATGTTTTGTTTCTTCGGTTCCGTCAAGGGCAGTTCCTCGACGATCGGCCTGGCCAGGCGGGCTCCTTCCTGGGCGTGACAGATGCCGCCGCTGGATGTGTCCTGGCGCGCTCGGCCGATGTCGTGCAACAGGGCCGCAATCCGGACCACATCGAGATCCGCCTGTTCGGCGGAAGCAATGCGGTCGCATAGGCGGTAAACCCGGCGGGTGTGGTCCCAGTCGTGGCTGCCGCGCGCACCGGTGAAAAAAGCCGCGGCCGTCGACCGCACGGCCGCAATCATATCCCCGGTTGCGCGGCAATGCCCGATGAGATCGCCTGCGGATTTAGCCTGGCTTGCCGAAGATCGTTTTTCGTGACAATCAAACATGGTGTGTCTTGATAGTTTTCCGCACCAAATGATCAGACGGTGGCGCCCGGTCAGGTTGACGTTTTGCCGGTCATGGCGTCGATATCGACCCTGAAAACCGATATCCTGTTGACCGATGCATCGGAATAATCGAATGCCCCCTTGGCATAGTGTTTCATGATGATATCGAGGGCCTCGCGTTTGGCGGCCGCTGCCTCGACAAAGGCGACCGTTCCGAAACCAATGACGCTTCTATAACGCATGCCGAAGTCACAGGCCTTAACGCCGGCGCGCACCTCACAGTCACCATCAAACTCGAAGCAGACGCGCGGGTTTTTCTTGAGGATGCCGAGCTTCTTGCCGTCGGCAGCGGAATGGAAATAGAGCGTGTTGTTCCTGAAGCCGAAACAGAGGGGAACGATGTAGGGCCCGCTGTCGTCGGCCATCGCCAGCCGGCAAACGGTCGACTTTTCAATGATCAACTCGATTTCATTTCGAGCCGTAATCTCTTTGTCTTTTCGTCGCATTCAGTCTTCCTCGTGGCACATCGAAACGCTTCCAACAGATCGTATCCATCCCCAAATGGGCACGCCAGCCTTCCTCCTCCATTCATGGATGGACACGAGTTGGTGCCCATCCACGGTTTCACTTGTACAGGGGAAACCGCTTGGATTTCAAGGACAAAATACACGCCAAACGATTATTCCTTCCGATTAATCGCCTTTTAACTGGTCGATTTTGCAAGATTTCATCCACAATACTCCACTATCGTTTCGGCATCACTTTCTTAATTTAACATTCATTAATTATTTAAAAAAAATGATTTTTTTAAATTCTTTTTCTTGACAATTACGGCAAAATACAATTAAATTGTGCTAAAAGTGGTTTAAAGTGGAGCAAATTGGAAATCAGGGACAAAAAGTGTTTCGCGGCTCTTCATATCACAACATAGACGCAAAGGGACGTGTCATCATTCCGGCGCGTTTCAAGGAACCTATCAAAAACGGTGAACGGCCCGGTGTCATGGTCACCAAGCTGGATGGCGCTCTGGTCGCTTATCCGTTTGACGAGTGGGAAAAGGTCGAGCAAAAAATTCTTTACCAGGCCACGAAGGACGATGATTTACGACTCTTCCGACGCTTTTTCGTCGGCAACGCCTCCGACTGCTACTGCGATAGGCAGGACCGCATACTGATTCCACCCCCTCTGAGGGAATATGCCGGGCTCGTCAAGGAAATCGTTCTGGTCGGCGTGGTCGATCACTTTGAAATCTGGTCCAGGGAGAACTGGAACAACGAAGAAGGCCGCTTCAATCAAAGCGTAGAACATCCAGATTTTAAAGCGAAAATTGCCATTATAGGTCTTTAATTGAATGCACTATCATCATCTCCCCGTCATGCCGAACGAGGTGATCGATTATCTGAATTGCCAACCCGCAGGTATATTCGCGGACTGCACGCTTGGGGGTGCCGGTCACGCGATCCGCATATGTGAAAAGATAGTGCCGGGGGGTACCCTGATCGGCATCGATCAGGATCTCGACGCCATCAGCAATGCACGCAACGTGCTGAGGCGCTGCAGCGCCCATGTCCATATCGTCCATGACAACTTCGTCAATCTGCCGGACATTCTGGCGCGGCTGGGCATCTCTGCGGTTGACGGCATGCTGCTCGACCTCGGTCTTTCCCTCCACCAGATCGAGGCCAGCGGTCGCGGCTTCAGTTTCAACCGCGATGAGCCGCTGGACATGCGTATGAATGCCGCAGATAGTATGACGGCCGGGGAAATTGTCAATCACGAGAGTGAAACAAACCTGGCCAGAATATTCGAGGAGTTCGGGGAAGAGCGGCGGGCCCGTTCAATAGCCCGAAAAATTGTATATGTGCGGAAAAAAGAAGCGATCCGTTCGAGCCGCCAGCTGGCCCGCATCGTGATCGAGGCCTTGCCCGGTAAAGCGCGTTACGGCCGTAAGATTCACCCTGCGACCCGGGTGTTCATGGCCCTGCGCATTGCTGTCAACCGGGAACTCGAGCGGCTCAGAGAGTTTCTCGCGGTCGCCGCCGATTATTTGAACCCGGGTGGCCGGCTATGCGTGCTCTCTTTTCATTCGCTCGAAGATCGGATCGTTAAACAACGCTTCGTCGCTTTAGCCCGCGGCTGCACCTGTCCACCCCTATTTCCGCATTGTGTCTGCGGCCATAGACCGGTGGCACGCATCGTGACCCGTAAAGTCGTGCGGCCGAGACAGGCGGAGGTCGACGCCAATCCGATGGCCCGCAGCACCCGACTCAGAGTTCTGGAAAAACTGACGCCCGAAAGCGCCTGATCCCGCGGCGCAGACCAGCAACAGATAAACAAATCAGGAGCGGCGATGAACAAAAAACGCTCACAAGCCCCTTACTTGCAGCACGCCGGCATGTGGGCCCTGCTGATGGTTATCTTTATTACCGAACTGCTGCTCTACACCTGGTTCAGGGTGCAGTGTACCCAGATCGGCTATGAAACCAGCCGGGCTATGGAAACCCAACAGCGTCAGATCATGTTGCAAAACAATCTGAAAATCGAGCTGGCGCGACTGAAATCACCCGAGCGGATCAGCAAGATCGCCAAGGACCGCTTCGGCCTGGACTTACCGCGGGCCGAACAGATCATGTCACTGCCATGAACCCAAAAGAAAAGAAATATCTTCGTTTCAGGGTCGTGACGATCGGTATTTTTTTCGGTCTGTTTTTAGGGGTGATCTGCGCCAAAGCCGCCTATCTGCAGATCTATCGCGGATCGTGGCTGTCACAGCTGGCAGCCGACCAATATGAGGCTTCCGTTAAGGCGTCGGGCAAGCGCGGCAGCATTTATGACCGCAAAATGTCGGAGCTAGCAGTGAGCATCCAGGTGACATCTATCGCCGCCTACCCTGCCCGCCTCGGCGACCCGGCCAAGACAGCGGCAGCACTGGCCAAGCCGTTGAATCTCGACCGCAGTTCGCTTCAACGAAGTTTCAGATCAAAGAAAACCTTTGTGTGGGTTAAGCGCCAGGCCACTCCCAGGGAAGTCGAAAAGGTCAAAGAGCTGAATCTGGACGGCATCGGTTTTGTCCCTGAATACAACCGTTTTTATCCCAAGAAGACCCTCGCCGCGCAGGTCATCGGATTTACCGGTGTCGACGGGGCCGGTCTCGAAGGGCTCGAACACTTCTACGACCGGTTCTTAAAAGGTGCCGAAACCGAATACACCTTTCTGCGGGACGCGTTGGGCAACCGGTTCGTCTCCAACGGCGCAAACGTGCAGGATTTCAGCGGCAAAAACCTGATCTTGACGATCGACCAGACCGTCCAGTTCATCGCCGAGAGAACTCTGGAAGATACGGTCACGGAATTTGACGCCGACTCCGGTATCGCCATCGTCATGGAACCCAAAAGCGGGGCGCTTCTGGCCATCGCCCAGTATCCCTTTTTCAACCCGAATGCCTATCGCGAATTCAAATCGGCCAACTGGCGCAACCGGGCCATTACCGACTCGATCGAACCGGGATCGACCCTGAAAATATTTAGCGCCACCGCCGCGATCGAGTTCGGGGACTCCTCGCCGAATACGATTTTCTTCTGCGAAAACGGGGCCTATCGCATCGGACGCAAGACCGTCCGTGATGTTTCGGCCCACGGTTGGCTCTCCCTGCAGCAGATCGTCAAGTATTCCAGCAACATCGGGGCGATCAAAATCAGCGAAATTGTAGGCGCCAAGCACTTGTACAACACGCTGCTGGACTTCGGCTTCGGCGCCAAAACCGGTATCGACTGCCCCGGCGAATCCCCGGGCAGCCTGTCGAACTATCGGCAGTGGACCCGGATGGATACGAGCGCCATCTCTTTCGGACACGGTATGGCAGCCTCTCCGCTCCAACTGGTCACGGCAGTTTCGACGATCGCCAACAACGGGGTCTTAATGAAGCCCTACCTCGTGGCTGCCGTAACGGATCAAAACAATCAAACCGTGCAGTCGTTCTCGCCGCACGTGGTGCGGCGCGTCGTGTCGGAGAGTACTGCCCGTAAGGTCAGCACCATTCTGAAAACCGTGGTGGCCGAAGGCGGTACCGGGACCCAAGCCGCGCTGCAGGGATTTTCGGTTGGCGGAAAAACCGGGACCGCCAAGAAGATCGGGCCGGACGGGACCTATTCGGATGACGACTACATCGCTTCTTTTGTCGGCTTTACACCGGTGGACAACCCGGCCATCACCGTTCTGGTCATAATCAACGAACCCCGCAAGCAGTATTACGGCGGGGTTGTCGCCGCACCGGCGTTTCGCAGAATCGCGCAGGAAACTCTGAATTATCTCAATGTCCACCCCGACATCCAAGACAATCAATTGGCAGCCGCCGAGGGAGCAGAGGGACGCATTTGAAACTCGCACGCCTGATCGGAGAAATACGGATATCAAGGGTCAACGGCCGTCCGGCCCGTAGACAGGGCGATGTCGTGCGGCTCCTTAAATTAGATCCGGACATCGTCTCCCTTCATTCCCGGGCTCAGAACGTCAAACCCGGCGGGCTCTTCGTGGCAATTCAGGGGTTTGCCGCCGACGGCCACGACTATATCGACCAGGCACTCGAAAACGGAGCGGTCGCCGTCGTCGTTCAGAAACCGATACGTCTCTCCTCCGGTGTCCCCTCGATCGAAGTGGAGGATACCCGAAAGGCGTTGGCCGCATTGGCCGCGAGTTTTTATGGTCACCCTTCCGAAAAGCTGGTCGTGGTCGGCATAACCGGCACCAATGGCAAGACCACCACGTCTTATTTGATCGAGCGTATTCTTCTACAAGCCGGACACGCGCCGGGTGTCATCGGTACCGTCAACTACCGCTATGCCGGAGAAACGTACGACAACCCGGTCACCACGCCGGAATCTCTGGACCTGCAGCGGATTCTGTACCGAATGCTGGCGGCCGGTGTGACCCATGTGATCCTCGAGGTCTCTTCTCATGCCCTGGACCTGCACCGGGTGGACGGCTGCTGGATGGACGTGGGCGTGTTCACCAACTTATCGCAGGATCACCTGGACTACCACAAGGACATGGAAACGTACTGGCGCTGCAAGAAATCGCTGTTCACCGACATTCTGCGCTCCGGTCCCAAACAAAAGCGCGCCGCAGCAGTCATCAACCGCAACGATCCGAAGGGTGAAGAGCTGGTCCGGATTACCGGCTTGAAAAAAATCACGGTCGGTGACGCGCGAGACAATACCGTGCGGTCGGATATCTCCAAGCAGGATCTGTCGGGTATCGCCGGCCGTATCGAC
>JBATHN010000019.1:0-9041 GCA_049666885.1 Desulfobacterales bacterium | reverse complement strand
GCTCGAGGCCTTGGGAGCCCCCAAGAAAGATTCGCTCGACGCCGAAAAATATCTTGATCCAAATGTATTCACCATGGGATTTGCCCGCCGGTTCGCCGCTTACAAACGACCCAACCTCCTGCTGCACGACCCGGAGCGTTTGATCCGCCTACTGCAGAATGCCGAGCGTCCGGCCCAACTCATCATCGCCGGTAAGGCTCACCCGCAAGACGCGACCGGCAAGGCCCTTTTCCAGGCCTGGTCCGACTTCATTCGCCGCGCGGACATCCGGTCGCGCATCGTCTTCCTTGCGGATTACGACATGTCACTGGCAGAGCGCCTGGTGCAGGGAGTCGATCTATGGATCAATACGCCACGCCGGCCGTGGGAGGCCAGCGGTACGAGCGGCATGAAGGTTCTGGTCAACGGCGGTCTGAACCTCTCGGAACTGGACGGCTGGTGGGCCGAGGCCTACCGGCCGGAAGTGGGCTGGGCGATCGGAGACGGCCGGGAACATGGGGAAGACCCGGACTGGGATGCCAAAGAAGCCGAACAACTCTACCGCCTCCTGGAGCAGGAGGTGATCCCGGCTTTCTACGATCGAGGCCCCGACGGCATACCCAGGGCCTGGGTACACCGTATGAGGGCAAGCATGGCCGAACTCACGCCACGCTTCAGCACCAACCGCATGGTCCGCGAATACGTGGAACGGTTGTATTTGCCGGCCGCTCAGGCCTACCGCGATCGCACTGCCGATCGCGCCGGCAAGGCGGTCCTCCTCTGCCGGCAGTGCAAAACCCTGGAAGCTCACTGGCCCCGGTTGGGCTTCGGCGACCTCGAGATTCAGAAAGAAGAGGGGCACTTTACGTTCAAGGTGCCGGTTTTCCTGCCGGGACTCAAGCCGGACGTCATCCGGGTTCAACTCTGTGCAGAACCTCGAGAGGGAGAAGAAACGGATATCCACCCGATGATCCGCGGCGAGGCGGTTTCGAATCCCGCGCCGGGGTATTATTACAGCGCCCGCATACCGGCGCTAAGGCCGGCCGGCGACTATACCCCGCGCATCATTCCGGCATTGGAAGGTGCCCTCGTGCCTATCGAGGCGAATCTCATCCTCTGGTACCGATGATTGGAAACAGGGTAAAACTGCAATTAGAAGAAATGGAAAGGAGCTAGTGGAAAAATGAAAACTCAGACATCAGCAACAGCTCAACTCGTGTTGATCACGGCGCTCTTCTTTGCCTTGGGGTCGATTGGTTATGCGGCCCAGACTGCGGCGGAAAAGACAACGGCCAAAGAGGTCAAAGAGAAAACGTCCCAAGCGCTTCAGGCCATCAGCAGCTATACGGCCGACCAGCGCGATGAAGCGGTCAAGAAGGCCAAAGAAGCCCTCGATGACCTTGACACCCGCACCGAACAACTGCAATCCCAACTCAGCCAAAAATGGGATCGGATGGATCAATCCGCGCGCACGAAAGCCAGGGAATCCTTGACGGCACTCCAGAAACAGCGCACCGTCGCCGCAGAGTGGTACGGCGGTCTGAAGCACAGCTCCCGCAACGCATGGGAAGATGTCAAGACCGGATTTGTAAAGAGCTACCATGAGCTTTACAACGCTTTTGATAAAGCCACCAAGGAGTTCTAAACAGCGCAAGCACTCGTGTAGGAATAAAACCGACAGTAGAATACTGCAATATCCGACACCGTTTTCAGAATAGCGTGTATACCCAATGAGTGTCGGTTGTCCTATTTTCAAATAGGGTTTGGGCCTTGCATACCCAGATTTTCTGTTACCGCAGGGTCGTATTCCGCTGGGTCCTCTCGGCTGGATTTTCGACTGACCCGGAGGAACAGGTTTCGGATAACGCATTTTAAGGATCGACAATATGAAAATTGGCATGATCGGTTTGGGGCGTATGGGGGCCAACATGACTGTGCGGCTGATGCGCGCCGGGCATACATGTGTGGTTTATGACCGGAATACGCCGGCGGTGTCAGACCTGGAGAAGCAGGGCGCGCTGGGTGCATTATCCCTGGCGGACCTGGTGGAAAAATTGGAACCCCCGCGCGCCGTCTGGCTGATGCTGCCGGCCGCCGTCGTGGATAAGGTGCTGGCTGACCTCAAGCCGCTGCTGCAAACCGGCGATGTGATCGTCGAAGGCGGCAATTCCTACTACCACGATGACATTCGCCGCGCCCGGGAACTGCAAACGGCCGGCATTCATTACGTTGACGTGGGCGTGAGCGGCGGCGTCTGGGGATTGGAACGCGGCTACTGTCAGATGATCGGCGGTGAAGCGGAGGCCGTTCAGCGTCTCGACCCTATCTTCGCGGCCCTGGCTCCCGGCGTTGACACTGCGCCGCGCACCCCAGGGCGAAAAGCGGCCGTCTCTCCCGCTGAGCAGGGCTACCTGCACTGCGGTTCGCATGGGGCCGGTCACTTCGTCAAGATGGTGCACAATGGGATGGAATACGGCATGATGGCGGCCATTGCCGAAGGATTGAACATCCTCCACAAGGCCGATGCCGGTAGCCAAAGTCGCGAATTAGACGCCGAAACCACACCGCTGCGCCACCCCGAGTTCTACCAGTACGATTTCGACCTTCAGGAAATCACCGAGGTCTGGCGGCGCGGCAGCGTTATCGGTTCGTGGCTGCTCGACCTGACCGCCGCCGCCCTGTTGAATGACCCGCAGTTATCTCAATTTGAAGGCCGGGTGTCCGATTCAGGCGAAGGACGGTGGACCGTGCTGGCTGCCGTAGATGAAGCCATACCGGCCCCGGTCATCAGCGCCGCCCTCTTTGCGCGCTTCAGTTCACGCGGCCAGGACGAATTCGCCGATAAGGTGATGTCGGCCATGCGCCATGAGTTCGGCGGCCATCGCGAGAAAAAAGCCTCGGCTTAGGATTTCAGTCAAATACCACCCCTAAAAAGGGTGGCTTGATGAACCCCCTAAAAGGGGGCCGTTTTGTTATTCATTTTCACCGCAGAGACGCTGAGCACGCTGTGGTCTTGTTTAATTTTTTGCTTTCCGCTGAGACCCGCCTGACTCAGCGGAAAGGTTTACGGGATTAATTAATGATACGTTACCGTGTTTATGAAACAATGCACTAAGGAGGCGCTATGCAGAAAGAAACCCGCCCCGATGCCAGCATCTTCGTGATCTTCGGCGGCGCCGGTGATTTGACCTGGCGCAAGCTCGTGCCGGCGCTCTACAACCTGTTTCTGGATCACTGGCTGCCGGAGAAGTTCTGGGTTCTGGGTCTGGACCGTGCCAAGATGAGCAGCGAGCGCTTTGTCAAACACCTGCATGAAGGCGTCGACGGCTTCTCTCGGCGCGGCCAGGCCCGCAAAGAGCAATGGAAAGCCTTCAGCGAACATTTCGCCTACATGCAGGCCGACTTCAGCCAGGCCAAAACCTTCGCCGCCATCGCCGACACGCTTGCGAAAAAGGAGGACCAGTGGGGGCTCAAGGCCAACCGCATCTTTTATATGGCGGTGCCGCCGCGCATGATCGAGACCCTGTCCCAGGGTCTGGCGGACGCCAAGCTCAATCGCGACCGGCGAACTTGCCGCATCGTCGTGGAAAAGCCCTTCGGCCATGATCTGGACTCGGCCCGCGCTCTGAATCGCAGCCTGGGCAAGCTCTTCGATGAATCTCAGATTTTTCGAATCGATCACTACCTCGGCAAAGAAACGGTTCAAAACATCCTCGCTTTTCGGTTTGCCAACAGCATTTTCGAGCCGATCTGGAACCGGCACTACATCGATCACGTGCAGATCACGGTGGCCGAAAGCCTGGGGGTGGGCCACCGCGGTGATTACTACGACCATGCCGGCGCCCTGCGGGACATGATCCAGAACCATCTTTTGCAGGTTCTGTGCTTGATCGCCATGGAAGCGCCGATTTCTTTCGAAGCCAACGAGGTTCGCAACAAAAAAGTGGACGTGCTGCACGCCATCCGCAAGATACCCGAAGACCGGGTTCCCGAGTTCGCCGTCCGCGGTCAGTACGGCGAAGGGTTCATGGGGGCTGAGCAGGTCCCGGCCTACCTCAGCGAACCCGACGTGGCCGAAGACTCGTGCACGGAGACCTTCGCCGCCGTCAAACTCTTTATCGACAACTGGCGCTGGCAGGATGTCCCCTTTTACCTTCGCACCGGCAAACGCCTGCCGGCCAAAGTCTCCGAGGTGTCCATTCAGTTTCGGCAGGTTCCGCACCAAACGTTCCCATCCACGGTGCTGCTGGATTGGCTTTCCAACCGGCTGGTGATCGCGATTCAACCTGAAGAGGGGATTCTCCTGCGGTTCAGAGCCAAGAACCCCGGTCCGGGTATGCGCCTGTCCCAGGTGATGATGCAGTTCTACTACCAGGAGGCGTTCAAAACCAAGCCGCCGGAGGCCTACGAAACCCTGCTGCTGGACGTCATGGAAGGCGATGCCACCCTTTTTATGCGGGCCGACCAGGCCGAGAGTTCCTGGTCGGTGATCCGCCCGATTCTGGAATTCTGGGAAAACAGCAAACCGGCGGATTTTCCCAATTACCAGGCCGGGTCCTGGGGACCGGAAGCCGCAGATATTCTGATCGCCCGCGGCGGCCACAGCTGGTTGATGCCCACGATGCTCGAATGTGACGAAGGCACGGCGACCTGCCAGGTCAAAACGGTACCGCACCCGTAAGTCGGGAATCGATCGTGTCCAAGGACCCCATCAAAACGCTGAGATACTTGAGGGCCGTCTTTCTGGCTGTCGTCGGCTTAATGTTGTTGCTCATCGCCGCGACACCGGTTCTAGTTCCCCACGGAATTGCCTTGTTCAAACGGTTCGTATTTGAAGAAGATGCAATCGAAACAATACTGATCCTCATTTTGTTCGGTGTAGCCTACCTAGCCTCCAGAGCCTATCGCACCGCCGTTACCGCCTACAAAAAACGGCTGCTGCGGTTTGCTGCCGATAAATCTGTCCTGGCAGAACGACTCACGGATGCCTTTCGCTACATTGGCACCGTCAACGTTCAACTTCAGGAAATCCACTCCGCATTCTCCGGATTGAAACGGCTGCCCGAGAACCGACGGCAATTCAAGGATTTGATGGGGATGTTTGGCGGCAAAATTCTGGGAATGATGAACGTCGATTGGGTCACGATACGCATCATCAACCGCCGTATTCTCAGAACGATCGTCGAGCATCGGGAAGTTCGCAAAATCCAACCGGTGGTAGACCCGCACATCGGCAACAGGGCAGTTGTCGAGGCCAAACCTGTCCCAGGCTGCGTCATCGTGACCGACGCTAAAGACAACCTTTCCGTTATGGCGGCCTGCATCCTCCCTCTGGATCATCTCGACAAAGAGGAAACAATTCTCCTGCAAGCCCTTGTCGGCGAAATCGAGATGCTCTTTATCATTTCGAATCTATACCCAGCACTCAAAGAAGATTTTTTCACGAATGAGGCCGGTATCGTTTCGGCGTCTGGGGGCGAACGAAGTGAAACTGATTACTAATGAGTACGCTATCGTTTAGATATGACTTCACCGCCCGTTTCGCTCGAGCCGCAGTGACCGCGAAGATGTTTTTCTTTTAACTTTCTGCTGAGACCCGCCTGCCTTGCAGGCATTACGGGCAGGCGAGAGCGATAGCGGGCAGGGGCAGAAAGTTAAAAATACTCGCCCTCCGGGACAATAGGTCTGCTATCTTTATTCAGGCGCCCATTCCTTGGCTTCCCGGTACGCATTCCCGCGCAATCCTCGGTTCAGCAAAGCGGCAAATCCTCGAGTTGGATTTCGAGTTGGGCCAGGTCCATATCGGAGAGACCCAAGGCCTTGGCTTCAGGAAGTGCCGCCAGGATCAACGCAGGATCCGCGTTTGAACCGACACCCACCTTGTGGCAGGCGTGATTGGCCATTCTCACCAGCACCGATAAAGGGTCCTTGGAGTCGATTTCCTCCTTGTGGTGATCACGAGCGACGGTACAATACCGGTTGGGAAGATTCCAGTTGTTCATCAGCGTGTGACCGTAGTCGCTGTGCATGCTGCGCATGACTTCATCCAGCAGTGCATTCGATGGCTGCTGCGCCACATTTCCTGAACGCCTGATCTTCTCGACAACAGCCAGGATGAAAAGTTTGCCCACATCGTGCAGCAAACCCGCAAAGAAAGCCTCGTGCGCCAGAGATTGAAAGCCCCCCTTTTTGGCAAGCCAATGCGCCCCAAAGCCACAGCCGACCGAATGGCGCCACAGTTCATGCAAGACGCCATTGACGAAGGGATCTTTGGAGCGAAAACTTTTCTCCATGGTCACCATCGTGACCATGTTGGACACCTCGTTGATGCCTAAACGCAGGATCGCGTTACGAACGGTGGAGGCTTTGACAAGACCTTTGTAAAATGAGGAGTTCGCGACACGCAGCACCTGGCTGGTGATGGCCTGATCGCGAACAATCAATTTTTCGATCAACTGGACGTCCGGATCCTCCTTCATGATTTCCTGCCGGATCTGCTGCGCAGTGGTGTCAAAAGGGGGCAGACAGGTGTCATTGGACGCCATCTGCGCTTGAACGATCTCCAGAAAAGACATTTCATTTGACATGGCTACATTCCTACCATCCGTTTAAGATCTTTTAACATCCGCGGTTTCTGAACCCGCGGCAAACAGCGGAACACTTCATCGAGCGATATGATGCCGGCGGCCGCTTTAACGAGTCCGTCTTCGAAGAGCGTCACCAAGCCGGCCGATTCGATGCTCAGTCGCCGGACCTCCTGGCTGGTGCGCTGCTCGAGGATGGCGCTGCGAACGGCTTCGTCCGGCAGCAGCAGTTCGAAAACCCCAACGCGCCCCTTGTAGCCCGTGTGTCGACAATAAGAACATCCCCGTCCGATGAAAATCCGGGCCTCCGTTAGATCGGTTGATTGACAGCCCAATCGGCGAATATCGCTCGATGTCGGCGAATAGGATACCCGGCATTCCGGACAGACCTTTCGCAACAATCGCTGGGCCAATATGCAGACGACGGTCGATGAAATCATGAAGGCCTCGATACCCATGTTAAGCAACCGCAACAGTCCTCCGGTGCTGTCCTCGGTGTGAAAGGTCGTCAAGACCTTGTGACCGGTCAGCGCCGCCTGAACGGCAATTTTAGCTGAAAAGGGGTCACGAATTTCACCGATCATGATGACGTCCGGATCCTGGCGCACGACGTGACGCAGCGTTTCTTCGAAGGTCAGGTTGATTTTGGGGTTGATTGAGCATTGGGAAACCCCGTCGATCAGGGCTTCGACCGGCTCTTCGGCAGTAATGATGCTGATTTGAGGCGAGTTGATCTTGTTGATGCAGCTGTAAATGGTGCTGGTCTTTCCCGACCCGGTGGGCCCGGTAACCATGAGAACGCCGCTGGGTAGCTCCAGGCCCTGTTCGACGAAACGCTCCAGGATGCGCGGGGCCATGCCGATCTCTTTAATGTATAGCAGCTCGTTCGTGCGGTTGAGTAGGCGCATAACAATTTTTTCGCCGTGAACGGTGACGTAGAAAGAAACCCGCAAGTCCAACTGACCTTCTGCGTGTTCAAACAGGATCCGTCCCCCCTGGTGGCGTCGCTTTTCGGTGATGTCGACGTTGCACATGATCTTTATGCGGCTGGTTATAGCCGGAACCAGATCGGCCGGAAAGTCTTTGAAGAAATGCAGCACACCATCTTGTCTGAGACGAACGTGCAGGCGATCTTTGGTGGGCTCGATGTGAATGTCGCTGGCCCTTTCCTTGATGGCAGCCTTGATGAGGGCATTGACGATTCCGACAGCCGAATCTTCGCCTGGTTTTGTCGATGGGTCGAGATTTTTAAGTCGTTGCATCCGCCGGACCGCTTCCCGGATGGATCTGTCCGAGGCGATGGCCGGCGCGATATTTTTCCCGAACACCTGTTCGGCCGCTTCCCTTGCCAACCGATCCATCGGTTCGGCGAACGCGACGACCACCTTCCCTTCCTCGTCAGCGCGCACGGGAATCAGTTTATGGGAATTAAACCACGAGTCGGGAACCTTCGAAAACAAACTGCGGTCAATTTCCAAAAACTCGGGATCGATGGTCGGCAACCCCAACTGGAGTGATAAGACATCGAGAAGTTTGCGTTCGTCGATGAAATTCTGCTCCACCAGAATCTGGCTCAGTTTCTTTTGGGTTTTATGGGACTTCTGAATTTCAACGGCCCGTGCCAATTCTGTCTCGGCGATGTATCCGAGCTCCATCAAAAGATGGCCGATATTCATCGATACCCGGTTCTTTTGCAGAGCATGCCGTATTTGCTCGTCATCGACACTTTTCAGCTCTTTGAGGACCTGGATCAGTGTCTGGTTGCCTTCGAGCTTCGACCGAATCCTCTCGGCATAGGCAACCTGGTCACTCTTGACGATTCCGTCTTTTACAAGAATCGAGATGACCTCACCGTAACGACCTGAAGGGGAATCGCTCGTATCCTGGGTGGGTGCAGTGGATGCTGTTTCACGCGCTCGAGCCGTTTTCATGATGCTCACCTACCTGAATTGATCGCCATTACCGCCTGCTTCCAGTCAGGAGACCCTCCCAAGCAGCATTTGGGTCTGTGCGGCGGTGTATTTCGGTAATTAACTTTGGGGCAAAGAGTGCCTCCGAGATGCAAATAATATCGACCGCTGCCGAAAAAACTTAAATAGACCCCCTCCCCTAAAGGCTGATCAATTTTCTTCTGGGGCGACAAATCGAGTAGTCGCTTGCGCACCTCGTCCGATCGCAGGGTTTATAAGTGGATAGGCACGGATTAGAAAAAGGATTAACTGCTGGGTGGGGCGAGTAATTTGGTGAGAAATTTAAATCTTTCCGATATGCAAATCTCGCAGCGCGTCACTCAAGTCCTCGATGCGGTAAGGTTTTTTGATAACACCTTTAAACCCGTAGGCCTCATAGTTTGACATAATCGGGTCGTTGGAATAGCCGCTGGACACGAGGGCGATAGCCGCTGGATCGTACGCCAGGAGCTTCTTTATGGTCTCTTTGCCTCCCATACCGCCGGGAATCGTTAAATCCATGATGACG
>JBATHN010000018.1:0-15359 GCA_049666885.1 Desulfobacterales bacterium | reverse complement strand
TATGGAGCCAGGTGACCGGATTTTAAAGTGGTCAACTTTTTGAGCGCTTTAAAATCCGGTTACCCGGTGTAATCCATAGTTTACATGTTTCCACCAAGAATTTCTTATTTTGCCAGCCCTTTTATATGGTCTACCGCAGCCTGAAGTCGCAATAGCACCCTGTCTTTGCCGATAATCTCTGTGATCTCGAAAATACCCGGACTGGCGGTGCGGCCGGTCAGAGCCACGCGCACGGGCTGGGCAATTTTACCCAGTTTGAGCCCGGTTTCTTCCATGACTGCTTTGAAGGCATCTTCCAAGCCGGTTTCATTGAACTCCGGCAGCTTTCTCAATTCTGCCATCAGCAGCTCCAGGGGCTCTTGGGCTTCCGCTTTCAAAAACTTGCGCGCGGCCGCCTCTTCGAACTCGACCGTATCCTGCAGATAAAAGAGAGCGTCACGGGCCATGTCCGCGAAAGTCTTGCTCCGGGGCTGCAAGGTGCGGATGGCACTTTCGATAAAAGGCCCTTCCTCGATGTCGAAGCCGTACGGTTTGAAAAACGGTTTAAGGGGCGCCACGAGATCCTGCGGCCGGGCGGCCTGGATGTGAGCGGCATTGAGCGCCAAAAGCTTTTCCAGGTCAAAGATGCCGGCCGAGCGGCCGATGTTTTCCAGGGAAAACTTTTCGATCAGTTCTGTCCGGGAGAAGAATTCCTGGTCGCCGTAAGACCACCCCAGCCGCGCAAGGTAATTGATAAAGGCGTCCGGCAGGTAGCCCATGTCGCGGTAGGCGGTGACCGACATCGCCCCGTGACGCTTGCTCAAGCGCGTGCGGTCCGGCCCCAGAACCATGGGAACGTGGGCAAACACCGGCAGGGAGCTGTCCAGGGCTCGGTAGAGCAGGATCTGCTTGGGGGTGTTCATGACGTGATCATCCCCGCGGATGATCGTGTTGATGCCCATTGTGATGTCGTCCACCACGACCACAAAGTTGTAAGTGGGGGTGCCGTCGCTGCGGGCGATGATAAAATCGTCCAGTTCGTCGTTCTGGAATACGATGTTTCCCTTGACGACATCCGCCACCACGGTCGTACCGACCAGCGGCGCCCTGAAACGCACCACGGCGGCGGCTGTCTTCTTGAGGCCTTTTTCCCGGCAGGTGCCGTCGTATTTCGGTTTGCCGCCGGCCGCCATGGCGTCACGGCGCATGGCCTCGAGCCGTTCGGTTGAGCAGGTGCAGTAATAGACATGGCCGGAGTCGAGAAGCCGCTCAATAAATTCCCGGTAGATCTCGAAGCGCTGCGACTGAAAGTAGGGCCCGTCGTCCCAGTCGAGAGCCAGCCAATTCAGAGCTTCGAAGATGGCATCCGTGCTGGCCTGGGTCGACCGCTTGGTATCCGTATCCTCGATCCGCAGCACGAATCGTCCCCCGGTTTGACGGGCATAGAGCCAGTTGAACAGTGCCGTGCGGGCACCGCCGACGTGAAGATAGCCGGTCGGACTGGGAGGAAAGCGGGTGACGATCTGATTCTTGGGTTGATTTTCCATTCTCTGATTCTCTTAGTAGCAATAATTTAGTGATAAGAAGCTGTATTGTATTGATAAAAGAAACTCGTTTTGCTATGATGCGCTCAGCCTTAATGAGTCATTAGCACATCTGTCCATGCGGTTCGGTTTCAATCCGGATTCACTGCGACCTTCGACTCTACCCTTGAGATCGAACAGCCGCCGGTTTGTACCTTCAGAACCAAATAAATAAATGATTTTAGGCCTTTTTGATTGGTTTCAGTCTTGCCTGCAATGCGATAGCCTTTTAACATATCGATCAGGTGATCACAAGAAAACAAAAGGGGCAATAAAAACCTTGACAACCCGTTTGTTTTGAATTACTTAAGCAATTTAATTTTTAACATAAGCGAATTAAACTTTTATAGTAATATTTTCAGCGTATTAGGAGATTACTCATGGCTTTGCCAAAACGAAAAGTTTCTAAGTCAAGGCGCGATAAGCGCCGGACACATAAAAAAGCGGCTGCACCGAATGTGTCCACCTGTCCTGAATGCGGTGAAGCCGTTCTGCCTCACCATGTCTGCCCGAGCTGCGGTGCCTACAAGGGTCGTACCGTCGTCGAAACCGAAGAATAATCACACTGCCAAAGGACTACCATCATGTCGGAATCCGCAACCGCTTCGGAGAAGGCACGCTACGGCCTCGATTCTGAAATGCGCCAAATGGTGCTGGACACGGTCGCTCAGCTGAGCAAGCGGCTGCTCTCCAAGGACAAGGTTCTCGAATGGGACAAAAAAGAGATTTTTCCGGAAGAGACGATCCGGGAAATGCTGGGCCCTGAGATCGGTCTTCAGTTGCTGATGATTCCGGAAAAATACGGCGGCATGGGCGGTGGTGCAAAGGACAGTTACATCCTCACCCGCGAGATGTCCAAAATTTGTCTCGGAATTACCACGGCCTTTTTTGCGATTCAATTGGGCGCCGATCCCCTGATGGTCGGCGGAACTGTTGAGCAAAAGAAAAAATGGCTCGGCGCCATTGCCGAAGGCAACGCTTTGGTGGCCTACGCCGTGACCGAACCGGGCGCCGGCAGTGATGTCGCCAACATCAAGACCAAGGCGGCACCGGTCGTCAATGATGCCGGAGAGGTCGTCGGGTACAAGATCAACGGTACCAAACAGTTTATTTCCACCGGCGGCGCAGCTGATTTTATCACATTGCTGGCCAAAACCCCGGAAGGCCCTTCCTTTTTCGTGATCGAAAAGGGAGCCGAAGGGTACGAACCGGGCCGCAGCGAAGAAAAACACGGCATCCGAGCTTCCCAAACATCTCAGCTCTCTTTTACGGATGTCTTTGTTCCGATCGAAAACCTGATCGGCGGTATACCGGGCAAAGGCTTCAAGCAGGCCAATCAGGTCTTCGGCTACACGCGCCTGATGGTGGCGGCCATGGGTCTGGGTGCCGGCCAGGCGGCTCTTGATATCGCCATTCCCTACGCCAAGGAGCGATTTGTCAGCGGGTCGCTGCTGTCCGTAAAGCAGGGTTACACCCACAAGTTGATCTTGCCCCATGTCATCCGGCTCGAAGCCGCCGGCGCCTACATCGAGGAGATAGCCGATCGGCTGGATGCTCGAGAACTGGACCTGCAGGTGGAAGGGTCGATTGCCAAGTACTTTGCCACCGAAACCGGCAATCGGGCGGCCGAAGATGCCATGCAGGCGCTCGGTGGATACGGATACACCAGCGAATTCGAAGTGGAAAAGATCAAGCGCGACGTTAAAATCACCTGCATCTATGAAGGGGCCAGTGAGGTGCAACAGAATATCATCAGCACCTTCCGCTGGAGAACCACCGTCAAGTCGAAAGGTGAATTTTACGGTGCCATTGCCCGGGAAATGAATGCGTTGGAGGAGAACTTTGGTGACGCCGGCTGCCGCTATTATGCAGCCGCCGCCAATGCCCTTAACGAAGCGATACTGCTGGTCCACCGCAACCGGTTGAACCGGATGCAGCACATCATGTTCGGATTGGCCGACGCGATGGTTCATATAGAGGTCGGGGCCGCCCTGGCCCACAAGGCCGCAGCTGCCGATCGAGCCGGCGACGCCGCGGCCGAAAAACTGCGCCTGATGTCGCGTATATTTTCTCATGACGCGGCCCGGACGGTGCACGGCACCATCATGACCATCCTTATGGGAACCGGTGTATTCGATGAGGGTGCCATCAACGATTTCAGATCGTCGGTCGATCTGACTGAAATCGCGGAAAGCGTCCGCAACCTCGTTCCGGCGATGGACCGTTTGGCCGACATCATATTCGAGAGGTAACTATGCCGGATCAGCATAAAAGCACGGTGGTCGTCACCGGCGGCTCAAGAGGCATCGGCCGGGCCATCTGTATCGCTCTGGCAGGACCGAAAACCCGCATCTTCTTCAACTATTTTTCACCCGTCGATCCGGAGGGTGAAGCGGCAGCTGCAGCTGAAACGATAAAAGCCGTTGCCGGTGCCGGTGGCGAGGCTGTCGGAATGAGTGTAGACGTGGCGTCCGCCGAGGAGATCCAGCGCTTTTTCGAGGAGGTGCTCAAGGTCAGCGGTCGCATCGATGTCCTGATCAACAATGCCGGTATCACCAAGGACGCTTTGTTGGTGCGGATGAAAGAACCGGACTGGGATCTCGTGCTCGACATCAACCTCAAGGCCGCTTTTCGCTGTACCCAAATGGCCGCTCGAACCATGATGAAACAGCGTTCAGGCCGTATCGTCAACATGGCCTCGATTGTCGGAGTGATCGGCAACGCCGGTCAGGCCAACTATGTCGCTTCGAAGGCCGGATTGATCGGCTTGACCAAAACCGCCGCCAAGGAATTGGCACCCCGCGGCATCACGGTCAACGCGATTGCCCCTGGATTCATTGAAACCGATATGACGGCCTCATTGCCGGAGAGTGTCAGAGAGGCCATGCTGTCACAAGTACCGCTCGGAAGGCCTGGAAAACCCGAAGATGTGGCTGCCGCCGTGGCTTTTCTGGTTTCGGAGGCGGCCGCTTACATCACCGGACAGGTGCTGCACGTCAGCGGTGGAATGTACATCTAAAAGGAGGAAAGCCGAATGTCTGTCGAAGATAAAGTAAAAAAAATCATTGCCGAAAAACTGGGTGTGGATATGTCGGAAGTCGTACCGGAAGCATCATTCGTTGACGATCTGGGCGCCGATTCTCTCGACCTGGTCGAACTGATCATGTCGATGGAAGAAGAATTCGACACCGACATTTCCGATGAAGATGCCGAAAAAATCCAGACCGTTCAGGATGCCATTAACTTCGTCAAGGCGCAATCCTGAGGTCGCCAAAAGGAGGCCCCCTTTGAAGAAACGGGTCGTTATTACCGGCATCGGACTGGTGACACCGCTGGGTATCGGTGTCGAAGAAACCTGGCCGGCGCTCTGTGCCGGAAAGTCCGGCATCGGCGAAATTACGCGGTTTGATACCACCAACTACCAGACCAAGATTGCCGGTGAAGTGAGGGGCTTTCGCAATGAAGACTGGCTCTCCGCAAAGGAGGTCAACCGCACCGAGCTTTTCATCGCCTATGCAATTGCCGCCTCCCGTATGGCTATCGAAGACTCCGGCTTGAAGATTAACGGTTCCAACGGACACCGCGTGGGGGTGATCACCGGCTGCGGCCTGGGCGGCCTGCAGATCATGGAACGAACCATTGTTTCAGTGAAAACCCGCGGCCCCAAGCGCGTTTCGCCCTTTTTCATCCCGATGATGATCGGCAACATGGCTCCCGGTATGATATCGATTTATTTCGGCGCCAAGGGCCCGAATGCATCCCTTGCAACCGCTTGCGCCGCCGGTGCGCATGCCGTTGGTGACTCTTTCAAGATTATCCAGGATGGTGCGGCCGACGCCATGATCACCGGAGGGGTCGAAGCAGTGGTCACCGAGTCCTGCGTCGCCGGCTTCAACGCGATGAAGGCCCTTTCAACCCGTAATGATGAACCGCAAAAAGCCTCCCGTCCTTTCGAACGGGACCGAGACGGTTTTGTTGTCGGCGAAGGGAGCGGAATTCTGATCATCGAATCGCTCGACCACGCCCTGGAAAGAGGAGCGAATATTTATGCCGAGATCATCGGTTACGGCATGAGTGGTGACGGTTATCACATGACCTCACCCTCGCCGGATGGAGACGGTGCCGTGCGCTGCATGCAGGCAGCGTTGGACGATGCCGGGGTCTCTTACGATCTGGTCGACTATATCAACGCCCACGGAACATCGACACCTCTGAACGACCTTTATGAGACCCGTGCCATCAAATCGGTTTTCAAAGACAAGGCCCATTCGATCCCTATCAGTTCGACCAAGTCGATGACCGGGCACTTGCTCGGCGGTGCCGGCGGCATCGAGACGGTTTTTTGCGCTCTCGCGATCCGTCACGGAATCATCCCACCGACCATCAATTACGAAAATCAGGATGCGGAATGCGACCTGGATTACGTGCCCAACGTCGCCCGCCGACAACCGATAACCTATGCCCTGACCAATTCCTTCGGCTTTGGCGGCACAAACGGCTGCCTACTGCTAAAAGCGTACAATCACAATTGAGGCGATGGTATCGTCGCCGCATCAAATTCTATCCGCCCGGTAACCTTTCCATGCCCCCCGTAAGGAGGGCAATTTTTTTTCTTGCGGTTATGAAATGAATTGATTAACTTTTATAGTTTACATTATTTTCTTATTTTGAGCCGTTTCACGCCAGGCGGGATTCACGGTTCCCTGTTAAAGTGTTATAACTGGTCTCTAACAATCTACGACGCGTCAAATGGCTCAAATTCCTTGTTTCAGCCAATAAGTGAAAGCGGCCATTCCAAACAATTTAGTGTAAAGTTAAGGATATCAAATTTTTATAACCTTTGAACCCCTGGCCCAGACCCGGCTTGGAAAGATGTGGTGATGGAAAGCAACCATTGCTTGGAGAAGATCATGGAAAAAAGACCGTCGGAACCGCCACACACCGCTATTGTCATCGGGTGCGATCACGCTGCCTATCCTTTGAAAGAAAAAATTAAGTCTTTCCTCGTGACTGCGGGATATTCGGTTGAGGACGTCGGGACTTTCAGCCAGAATTCGGTCGACTATCCGGAATTCGCCATGCAGGTTGCCGCTCACATTTCGAAAGGCCTGTATGAACGCGGCATTCTTTTGTGCGGCACCGGTATCGGCATGTCGATAGTGGCCAACAGGTTCCGAAATGTTCGCGCAGCTCTTTGCTCGGATCCATTTTCAGCCCGATTGAGCCGGCAGCACAACGACGCCAATATCCTCGTGCTCGGTGGCCGCATGCTGGGTGAAACCATGGCCCTTGAAACGGTCGACGCCTGGCTGAACACCGGCTTTGACGGCGGCCGGCACCAAAAACGGTTGAATATGTTCAACCAGGCGGGGCAAGAATCGTCCTGAACCGCGCAGCAAAGGAATGCTTCTTGAATTTGAAACTGATTGCAGATATCGACCCCGACATGGCCAGAACCATCGCCAAAGAGCTGGCCCGACAGAGAACCACTCTGGAGTTGATCGCATCGGAGAATTTTACCAGCCCGGCGGTGATGGCCGTGCAGGGAAGCGTTCTAACCAATAAATATGCCGAAGGCTATCCCGACAAGCGCTATTACGGCGGCTGTGAATTCGTCGACATCGCCGAGAAACTGGCCGTCGACCGCGCTAAAGAACTCTTCAATTCGGCCTACGCCAACGTTCAACCGCATTCGGGGTCCCAGGCCAACATGGCCGTCTATTTTGCCTTTCTCAAGCCCGGTGATACCGTCCTCGGAATGAACCTTGCCCACGGCGGTCATCTGACACACGGCAGTCCGGTCAGTTTTTCCGGCCGATTGTTCAACTTCATTCCTTACGGCGTGCGGGAAGAGACCGGCACCATCGATTATGAGGCCCTGGGTCGCTTGGCCGAGGGACACCGCCCAAAAATGATCGTGGCCGGTGCCAGCGCTTATCCGCGCATCATCGACTTTGAACGCTTCGCCCAGGTGGCGGCTTCCGTCGGTGCCTCCCTGATGGTCGACATGGCCCACATCGCCGGCTTGGTTGCCGCCGGTCTGCATCCCTCGCCGGTGCCTTTTGCCGATGTCGTGACGTCAACCACCCACAAAACCCTGCGAGGACCGCGCGGTGGTCTGATTCTGGCCCAGGCCGACCACGGCGACCGCTTGAACAAGCAAATTTTTCCGGGAATTCAGGGCGGACCGTTGATGCATGTCATCGCCGCCAAGGCGGTGGCGTTCAAGGAAGCCCTGAGCCCCGAGTTTGCGGCGTACCAAATGAACGTTGTCAAAAACGCCAACGCCCTTGCGCAAGGATTGATGGAAACCGGTTTACAACTGGTGTCGGGCGGCACGGACAACCACATGATGCTGGTGGATCTGCGCCGACACGGCATCACCGGTAAAGAGGCCGAGGATGTCCTGGGCCGGGCCGGCATAACCGTTAACAAAAACGCGATCCCCTTCGACCCTTTGAGTCCACTGGTCACCAGCGGTTTTCGAATCGGCACGCCGGCCGTGACGTCGCGCGGTATGCGGGAACCGGAGATGACGGTCATCGCGGCGCTCATCGACGAAGCACTGAAAAACCGCGGCAGCGATGCTGAACTTCGACGCATCCGCAGCAAGACCGTCGATCTGTGTAACAGCTTTCCGCTTTATCCGGAGTTCGGCACGGAGGCCTTTTGATTCATGTCCCGGGTTACACAACGCCCTTCGTGGGATACATACTTCATGAACATCACCACTCTGGTCGCTCAGCGGTCCACTTGCACCCGCAGGGCTGTCGGGGCGATCATCGTCAAGGACAAACGCATCCTCTCAACCGGGTACAACGGCGCGCCAACGGGCATCCGGCACTGTCTGGAGGTCGGCTGCCTGCGGGAATCCCTGCAGGTTCCCTCGGGCGAGCGCCATGAACTGTGCCGCGGCATACATGCCGAACAGAATGCCATCATACAGGCGGCGTATCACGGCGTTTCGGTAAAAGACGCCGTGCTTTACTGCACCAATCAACCCTGTGCCATCTGCGCCAAAATGATTATCAACGCCGGAATAAAAAAGATATACTATCAATCCGGCTATACCGACGCCCTGGCGCAGGAAATGCTAACCGAAGCAGGGATCGATCTGATCAAACATGACGACCTCAACAATCAGGGAGGACCTCCATGAAATGCCCGTTTTGCGGTGAAATCGACAACAAGGTCATCGACTCCAGGTTGAGCAAAGACGGCAATGTCATTCGCAGGCGCCGAGAATGTCTGATCTGCACCCGCCGGTTCACGACCTATGAACACATTGAAGAAATCCCAATCATGATTATAAAGAAGGATGGGCGTCGCGAGGAGTTTTCGCGGGAAAAAATACGCTCCGGCATTCAAAAGGCGTGCGAAAAACGCAATATCAGCATGAACGCGATCGAAGAGTTTATCGACGAGCTCGAACGGGATCTCAGGGAGATCGGCGAAAAAGAAATCCCCTCCCATATCTTGGGTGAAAAGGTCATGGCCCGGCTGCACGATCTCGACGGTGTGGCCTACGTTCGTTTCGCATCGGTCTATCGCGAATTCAAGGATGTCAACGACTTTGTCTCCGAGTTGAAAAATCTTCTCAACCAGCAGTCGTCCTAAACCGTCTTGGTCGAACAGCGGCGGTTGTTGTTCAGCCCGCTGTAATCGCCGATTGCCGGACCGGGTACGTGATATCATGGAAGACGAAAAGTACATGCTGCTCGCGCTCGATCTGGCGCAGAAGGGGTCTGGGTTCACCTCTCCCAACCCAATGGTCGGTGCGGTTGTCGTCAAGGACAACCGAATCGTCGGAAAAGGCTATCACGCGGCAGCCGGCCAACCCCATGCCGAAGTCAACGCCATTGAAGATGCGGGCCTGGAAGCGCGGGGAGGAACCCTTTACGTTACGCTCGAGCCCTGTAATCACACCGGCCGAACCCCGCCGTGCACGGAAAAGATTCTGGCAGCCGGTATCCGACGGGTCGTGGTGGCCATGCGGGATCCGAACCCCGATGTTAAAGGCGGCGGCCTCGCGTTTCTGTCAGAAAAGGGGATTGAGGTTACCAGCGGCGTTTGTGAAGACTCTGCGGTACGTCTAAACGAGGTCTTCATCAAGTATGCACGCACCCGACGGCCGTTTGTCACCGTCAAGTGCGCCGCGACGCTGGACGGCCGTATCGCCACCAGAACCGGAGATGCCAGGTGGGTTTCGGGAGAAGCGTCGCGTGAACAGGTTCACCGCCTGCGCCACGCCTCGGATGCCATTATGGTCGGGGTGAATACGGTCAGAAGTGACGATCCGAGCCTGACAACCCGCATCAACGGGTTTCACGGCAAGGACCCGCAGCGGTACATCCTGGACACGCATTTGTCGATTTCTGAAGATGCCCGCGTGCTGCAAGCAGGCGCCGCCACAGGTACCACCGTCGTGACCGGACCCGTGGTCACTGAAGAAAAGAAAAGACGCCTCGAAGATAAAGGTGTGCGCATTCTATCCTCTCCACTTAAAGTGGGCCGAATAGACCTTGACCGACTGATGGCTGCCATCGGTGCGGCAGAGGTAACCAGCCTGCTGGTGGAAGGCGGCGGCCGCGTTGTCGCCTCGGCTTTCAGGGACGGCATCGTCGATAAGGTGATTTTCTTTTTTGCACCGAAAATTCTGGGCGGCGACGATGGTGTGCCGATCTGCCGTGGACCGGGACCGGAGCTGATGAAAGACTGCCTGCCGATAAAAAAAATGCAGGTACACCGTGTCGGCGAGGACGTAATGATCGAGGGGTATATTTAATCGTTTTAAAAGTTAGGTGTTAGGTTTTAAGTAACTGAAGATACATTCTATTGTCAAAAACCTGTCCTCTGAAACTTATTTTTCCGTAGGTTGAGCGGTTTCCCGCCGAGGCGGGACTCAACGTTCTTGGTTGAAAAGCCCTTAAACAGCATATACCTGAACAATTCTGGCTTCATGTTAAAAAAAACCGTTTCACCCAATGGGTTAAAGTGGCCAATTCAAACAATGGTGTATAGAATTGATGAAATTTGTATATATAATATTTTAACCTTGAACCCTGAACCTGGAACCGATCAGTTTGGGTTTTAATATTCATGTTCACCGGCATCATAGAAGGATTGGGAAGCATTACAGCCGTTCGCTCTGTCGCTCAGGCCCGGCGCCTGGCGATCACGGCGGATTATGTGCTGGAGGGGACCCGGGTCGGTGACAGCATCGCCGTCAGCGGCGCCTGTCTGACGGCCGTGATGATATCCGGCAAACGCTTCGAGGCCGATGTGTCCCCCGAGACGATCGCCCGCACAACCTTCGGTACGGCGCGGGCCGGAGAGCGGGTCAATCTCGAACGGGCCCTGCGTTTTTCCGATCGCCTCGACGGCCACCTGGTATCGGGTCACATCGACGGGATCGGGATTGTAAAGACCATAAACACGAAAGCAAACGCCACCATCGTCACCATCGGCGTCGAAGCGGCGCTTTCCCGGTACATGATTGAAAAAGGCTCGGTGGCGGTGGACGGGATCAGCTTGACCATCAACCAGTGCACCACAGACCGGTTCGAGGTCAGCATCATTCCGCAAACGTGGCTGGCAACGACCCTGCGGCTCAAAAAAATCGGAGCCGCGGTCAACATCGAAACCGACATGATCGGCAAATATGTCGAGCGGTTTTCCTCTGGAAGAAGAGTCGAAAAAGCCGCACCTGCAAACCGGTCCGATACCGTTGCCGATGATGTTATATCCAAAAAAGGATACCTGTAGCAAACAAATGGCGTTGTCTGTGGCCTGCGCGAACCTGCCGGGTCCGGATCGCTTCCTCTGCTTTACCGTCAGACTCAAAAGGAGTGAGAGTCAAGATGCCAATTCTTGAAATCGAAAAAGCCATCGAAGAAATCAAGGCCGGTCGGATGGTCATTCTGGTGGATGACGAAGACCGTGAAAACGAAGGCGACCTGTGCATGGCAGCCGAAAAAGTGACGCCAGAAGCCATCAATTTCATGGCAAAATACGGGCGTGGCCTGATCTGTCTGGCCATGTCGAACGCGATGATCGACAAGCTCGATCTGCCGATGATGGTCGACAACAACACCTCGGCCTTTCAGACCGGGTTCACCGTGTCGATAGAGGCCCGCTGCGGCGTGACGACCGGCATATCAGCCGCCGACCGTGCCAGAACCATTCACACCGCGGTAGCGAACAACGCCAAGCCGAGCGACCTCGTCCGGCCCGGTCACATTTTCCCGTTGCGCGCCCGTGAGGGCGGCGTAATGGTTCGTGTCGGTCAGACCGAAGGGTCGGTCGACTTGGCGCGCATGGCCGGCTTGAAACCCGCCGGTGTCATCTGCGAAATCATGGATGAAGACGGAACCATGGCGCGCATGCCGGCCCTGGAAAAATTCAGCCAGAAGCACGGCATCGGCATTTGCACCATCGCCGATCTGGTCGAATACCGCATGAAAAACGAAGCCTTCGTCCATCGCGCGGCCGAATCCGTCATCCCCACCCAGCACGGCGGCGAATTCAGGATGATCGCGTTCGAGAACGACGTCGACCAACTGCTGCACGTTGCACTGGTCAAGGGTCAGATCGAACCTGAAAAGCCGGTCATGGTCAGGGTCCACTCGGAGTGCATGACCGGTGATATTTTCGGCTCGCTGCGCTGCGACTGTGGTGACCAGCTTCACAAGGCCATGTCGATGATCGAAAAGGAAGGCGTTGGCGTCATTCTCTATCTGCGCCAGGAAGGCCGGGGGATCGGGCTGGTCAACAAATTGAAGGCCTACGAATTGCAGCGCAAGCAGGGACTCGACACCGTCGAAGCCAACCGCAAGCTCGGCTTCAAGGCCGATATGCGCGATTACGGTTTGGGGGCCCAGATGCTCGTCAACCTGGGAGTCCGGAAGATGCGTCTTTTGACCAACAATCCCAAAAAAATGATCGGTCTGGACGGCTACGGACTGACCGTCGTGGAGCAGATCCCTATAGAAATCGAACCGAACGAATACAATCGCTGCTACCTCGAGTGCAAGAAACTGAAAATGGGCCATTTGCTGCATATTGACGATGACAGCATCATCAACCCGATATCGCATCAATGATTCGCCAACCTGATCAAACTAACCGGGAGGAGTCGAAATGGTGAAAATCCTGGAAGGACAGCTCATCGCCAAAGGCAAACGCTTCGGGATCGTGGTCAGCCGTTTCAATGATTTTATCACCGAAAAATTGCTGGGCGGTGCACTGGATGCGCTGACACGCACCGGTGCTAAGGAAAACGATATCCAAATCATAAAAGTACCGGGAGCCTTCGAAATACCACTGGCGGCTAAAAAAGCGGCCCACAGCGGCCGTTACGATGCCGTGATCTGTCTCGGAGCGGTAATTCGAGGAGCCACGCCGCATTTTGACTATGTTTGCGCCGAAGTCAGCAAAGGCGTAGCCCAGGTCGGCCTGGACTCCGGACTCCCGGTCATCTTCGGTGTACTGACAACCGACACGGTCGAACAGGCGATCGATAGGGCCGGCACCAAGTCCGGCAACAAAGGTTGGCAAGCCGCCATGTCGGCGGTAGAAATGGCCAATTTAATGGGGACCGTCGCACAGGCCTGAAAATGGGAATTCGCCGCAAATCCCGCGAACTTGCACTGCAAGCTCTATTTTGTATGGACATGACCAGAGATACGTCCGAGGAGATGCTGCAGCGGTTCTGCGATCACTACGATCCACCGGCCAAGGCCCGACAGTTCTTCCTGGAACTGATCCGGGGTGTCAATGGTTCGCGGCCCTTGATCGACCAGTTGATCGAGCGCTTCTCGCGTAACTGGCGCCTGAGCCGGATGTCGTGCGTCGATCGGAACATCATGCGCATTGCCGTTTATGAGATGCTTTTTTGCAGTGACATTCCGGCTAAAGTGTCCATCAACGAAGCCATCGACATCGGTAAAAAATACGGCACCGAAGAATCCGGCGCCTTTATCAACGGAATTCTGGACAGCGTCCGAGTCGACAGTGAAGCCCTACCTTTTCAGAAAAATCCCGACAGTCATCCGCAACCGGCTGACTGAGGATAATTGCACTAAGATTAATTTACCCGCTCGAAACAGTGAACAGTGACATATTTTTCAGCGGGACGGCCGCAATTCCGGTACCAGCGCAGAATAATGAACCCGGTTAAGGAGGACCCTTTGATTATCGAATCGTTGACAGTAGGACCAATTCAAGCCAATTGCTATATTTTGGGCTGTGAAGAAACGCGGGAAGCCGTCGTGATCGATCCGGGTGGCGAAGCCGATCGGATTTTGATGACCCTGGCCCGCTCCAACTTGAAGCTCCGCTACATCATCAACACCCATGGCCATTTCGATCACGTCGGTGCAAACAAACGCCTCAAGGATGTTACCGGCGCCCCGATCCTCATTCACCGCCTCGATGCGCCGATGCTGGACCAGCTTTCTGCCAGCGCGGCCTCTTGGGGGCTGTCGGCGGAGGATTCACCCGCTCCGGACCAGCTTCTGGAAGAAGGCGACACGGTCGTCTTCGGCACCATTACCTTAAAGGTGCTGCACACACCCGGCCACACGCAGGGCGGCATATCGCTTTTCACCGATGGCTGCGTTTTCGTCGGCGACACCCTTTTTGCCGGTTCGGTCGGGCGCACCGATTTTCCGGGCGGCAACGCCGCAACATTGAAACAAAATATTCAAACCAAGCTGTTCTCACTCGCCGACGATGTGATCGTTTATCCGGGCCACATGGAACCGACCACAGTCGGTAAAGAACGCCGCACCAACCCCTTTGTGGGCGAAAACGGGATGCTGTGAGGCGGTTGAGCCGGTTGAGCCCGTTGGCCAGTTGACGGATATCACCTTGTTATTTTTAGTTTTTTCTCCTGATTTGCGCCATAAAATAGGTAAATATTCGGGGTATGATTCTTTAGACCTAAAAGCAGTGAAGATTCCCCCCAGTAGGGCATGATCTTTCCATCATTTAACCGGCTCACCGGGCCTAACCGGCTAACGGGCCAACCGCCTTTCAAAAGGCACCGAGTTGGCATGGCTTGATTTTGATGCCCAAGGCTTCGCAGGCGCTGCTAACGCTCATCTTCGGCACACCGAATTGAGCGGCGATGCGCCAGGCCGTTTTGCAAGGCAGCCGATCGTCGACCAGTTCGTCTCGAATGGCGTCACCAAGAGCCGGCTCCTGCGGCATGCGCGAATCGACGATCTTTTTCTGCGGCTTGTATCCGAAAAGTCCCAGCTGACACTTAACGAGACGAACGTGCAGCAGGTCGGCCGTCCGGCCGACCTCGGCGGGTGTGCAGCCAAGTTTTCCGGCTATGTCAAAGGCAACGGCACACGCCAGCGCATCTTTTCGGAGGCGCACCTGGATTTCCTGGGTGATAGCCGGATCCGGCTGGTTATCATTTTCGTACTTGTCAGATATACTCATTCAACCTCCGCTTTTTTTTGATTTGCTCTTTAACACCAAAATAGAATTTGGTTCACATCCCTAGCCTAGTGCCCATCCGCGGTTTCATAAAGGGCACTGATTAGTTTCCGATCCAGAAATGTGCAATTTTCTGCAAGTTCAAGCAATTCCGCCGATTGACGCCGACCTGTCCCGAAGCAGGCGGGGAATTGCGGAAAAGGGCCATTTATGGATGGAAACTAACTATTCTTTGCCATGTTGTTTATGCAATGCTGGGAGTAACACGAGGAGGACCTATGGCCCGTTCTTTCAAACTGCCCGATCTGGGTGAAGGCATCCACGAAGGCGAAGTCATCGCAGTCCTGG
>JBATHN010000017.1:0-3522 GCA_049666885.1 Desulfobacterales bacterium | reverse complement strand
GTATATGATCCTGACGCTCCTACCGGCAGTGGATGGTGGCATTGGCTCATTTTTAACATCCCGGCTGACATCCATGAGCTTAAAGCAGATGCGGGGAATCCACAAAAAAGCCTGGCACCCAAAGGAAGCATCCAGAGTGTAACGGACTATGGAAAGCCCGGTTTCGGTGGGGCTTGTCCTCCAGAAGGAGACAAACCTCATAGGTACTTATTCACAGTATACGCTCTTAATGTAGCGAAATTGGATTTAACCGAAACCGCACCACCAGCTATGGTGGGCTTCTTTTTGAATCAGCACGCATTAGCAAAAGCATCTATTATTTCCTACTACGGACGATAGCAACTAGGAAGGTAAAAAGGAATCTGGCACCCTGCCGAGCACCCAAATTAAAAAAATTGCAGGGGGTTTTAAGTCTCTATCAGCCGCAAAGGAAAGAAAAGAGAGGCAAGCTGTGAGTTTGATCGAATACCTTAGAATATTTACTGATTCTGATGGATGTTCCCATATTTAATATCTTGTTCGTTGACGAACGGCCAGAGCCCGGCCGCCGTCGTCCGGCGGTTGGCCGTTCCAGCCTTCACCGCCATAGCTGAAGCTGAATATCCATTTGGAAGATGAATTCCTAGTTTTACCGGCCCATATCCAATAACCCGAATTGATCAACAGGTACGTGATGTTATTCACTCCGTCCCCTACGTGGTAAAGCGAATCCAATTCGCTGCGGACCGGCATGCGCCAGCCTCCCCCGAACTCATCGAGACCGATCACCCAGTTGTTGGCTTCCTCCCAGCTCGTGCTTCGATCCGGTCCCGCAAACCACTCGAGGCCTGATTCAGTATCAAAGACAACGCCGCTGTCATATCGCACTAAATGTCTATCGGTATAAACGACTTCCGCGCTGACACCGCAAACAGCGAAAACCGTTAGAAAAAAGATATTCAGAGAAACAGCCAGGAATATTTTTCGCGAAGCCTTCATGGTTCATCAGTCCCCTTTGTGAGTATTAAGTTTAGGGTGACAACCAAAAATCTCAAAATATTGCCGGTAATTCGGAACCGGCATGAATCGTATCCAATATTAAATCCTAATGAGCTCGTGTCCATACCCGCGTGTTGTACAGGCAATAGAATTTAAATCAAGTGAAAGGGGCCGGATCATGAACAGCGATGCTCAGGCTTTAGTGGATAAAGAGCATCAAGTGATCATGCATGCAGAAACCTTTGGCAGTGAAAAAGTATGTCAATGACTGGTGACTTTCCCTGATCATCAGTGCTGAATTGATGTGGATGTATCAAAGGAGGCTGTTTGCCCTGATCCATAGGATCGAACCGTATTTTTTTCGAATGGGTCTTGTGGTAATCGATCCAGATTATGGCGGCTTTGGACACTTTCATGGGTTACCTCCTATATGTAATAAGGGTTTGACATTGGGGCGATGCCCGATGTAAGGCTAATATATCCAGATCATACATTCAACTTCAATGTAAATTCTGTTAGTTACGGTTATGGCAAGCAGGCTGCAATTTTCCGACTACCTTTTATGTCATCAAATTGCCAATTTCGATATTTTTTCTCTCATTAAATTTTGTTTAGATTTGAGTACCGAAGTTTCGAATAAGGTGATACGCCTACTGCTAGGGAATTATTCCTATCAAAATGAAGATATCTCCTCATTGAAATTGATCTAAGTAATTAATACATAGTAAAATGAAAGAGTGTATAGTTGCTTATCCCTTGATGCTGATTCGATATTCAATTGACTGAATTCGTATCATAAACCTGTCATGTCAAGGATGCCTCTCAGAGTGTTGCTCAATTCATGCATGCAATCACTATGTTCTCAATTCCAGTCTCCCGTCTTTTGATCTGAGAAAAATTCCTATCGAACACGGACCTCTAAGCCAGAGTTGCCAGTTCACGATTCAATTGTCCTCTCATATAGCGCTCAATCAACAACCTTTTAATCCTTTGCGGTTTTATTTCTATTAATCGAAAATGATGGAATGGATTGCAAAAAAGAGGTTTTTGATTTTTTCCGTTGGGTTTATTCTGGTTGTATATTATTTTGTAAATCCCATTACTTCAGAGAATAAACCAAATGAACTCACTATGCACGCACTGCTTATCGGCGGTGGAACTGCAGAGTTTGATAATTCTAACTATTTCTATGAAAACATTGAATACGTTGCAAATTCCCTAAAACAAATGGGGTACGATGATAGATACGTAAAAATCCTGTTCTACGGAGGAAGGTCTTCGGGCTATCCTTTAGTTGAAGCTAATGCAACCAAAAGAAACGTGATTGCTGAACTCAGGCGTTATGAAAAAATATTGGATGAGAACGATTCTTTGCTAATATTTCGTTCGGGGCATGGAATAATTGAGTTGGTTTTTGATACATACGGTATTTTAACGATTGATGAAACAGCGACAGAAAAGGAGATCAAGAAAATTATTTGGACTGCCGCCGTAATGAAATTCCCTGATGGATCTATGAGTTATATACAATTTCAAGAAATACTGGGCAGGATCAAAGCCAAACAAGTCATTGTAATATTGAATCAGTGCTATTCAGGACAGTTTACGGAAATCGCAACAAACGTCGATAACACTGTCATTGTGAGCGAGACAGATGAGGTCGGTATCGCATTCTATAGTAAGCGCAAGACAAAAAAATGGAAATATAAGGTCTGGCCTTTTGTGAAATGTATGTTTGATGGATTTCTATCAGCCAATTATGCCGGGAAAAAAAAATCGGTGCTTGCCGCTTTTGAATACATGCTATTGTGCAACCCAAATGTCGTCGGGCTTTGTGTTAAGGCCGATAGACCATTGCTAAAAGAGACTCCCCAGATTAGTTATGGTAAAGGACTTACTAAAGGGGCTGTTTATATCGATTAGAAAATTATTTTCAAAATGAATTCTCTGATACTCATGTGACCTCAAGCTAATCAATTCGTCAAATGTTTGGGGGTTACCAAAGTTTATTTGTATAAATGACGTAAATTCTGATACTTTGGCCTGCGGCAAGGTACCTTTCTGATTTGTTCAAAAAGGCAGACCACAACATATAGAGTCTGCCTTATTTTGTTTGGGTGGTTGTTACGGATAGAATGAAGCACCATGAAAATGGCGCCGTCTCAATAAAGTTGGCAAGAAGAGTGCACCCGTAAATATAATTTGGCTATCTGAAATTTCCGGCTGCTTGAATATTCCAAGTACGTTGGAGTAATCTTGATTTTGACTTGGCCTAATTCCGGTGCAAATAAATCGACCTTATCACAAAAATAAATAGAAAGGCCAACTACGACATGTTGTGGTTGGCCTTCGTCGGTTTCGGAGTTTCTAAAAGCTGCGCAAATAGCAGATAATGCCGCCTGTTACTCTTGCTTAGATTTATTCATTGTAAAGGTGGGTTAACCAGTTAAAACACTTCGACCCGATTATGGCTAACACGGTTCTCCTTGTGCCTGGTCCTGTGTATATTTAGAATCCGAGATGAGTGACAGCTCGGCCTTGGTA
>JBATHN010000016.1:0-5870 GCA_049666885.1 Desulfobacterales bacterium | reverse complement strand
GTGGTACTGATTGTCCAGAATCACGGCCGGCACGGAGCTTACGCGGTCCTCTTCGGCCGCATCCTTGAAAAGGACGCCGTCGATGATTCTCATCCGGAGCCTGTCGACTGCGAACGGCAGCGGGAGCAGTCGACGAACCACATCGGGGCAGAACTTGCAGAACGGCGCAACGTAGACCGAGACCGATACCGGCGGCCGGACGTGCCGCAGCCGGCCGACGATCGATTCCGGTAAATCGTTCTTGCCCGCGTTCAGAAAGGCAAGGGCTTCGATGAAAGGTGCCAGTTCATTTTGTGACGGGATACCGCAATACGACAAACGCGGACCGACTAAGATTGCCGGCAGACTTGCGGCGGTCGCCTCTTCGCGGCGCATTCTTATCTTCGGAGCGAGACGGATGAGAAGATCGCAGAATCCCTCGATGTCCCGGCTGCGTGGATCATCCGTCAGCTGCATCCCGATGGTGACTTCGCGGGTCAACCTTTCGTTCAGTGACCGTATCTGCGCTTCCTCGGCGGGTGTCATCTGGACCGGTTTTCTTCACCTTTTTCGTCTGTCGCGCAATGTTTCCTTGCAAGGGCCTCCGCATTCGGGGCACCGATCGAACTTTACAGTACACATAATTTTCAGAAAAGTATATCATACAGGCCTATAAACGTAAACCGGCGGCATTCACAACCGGCGGTTCTTGGTTAATCTTTAATGTAGGGGTTGATTTTGCAATACTCTCAACACCGCACAGACGACGGAATCTCCTGATATGCCTGCTTCCAAATTGACCGGTCTGCCGGATGCCGTATCGTCTCTAGTTCCCGATGGCAGTGCCGTCGCCTTGGGGACTGCGCAGGAAACCCTCATCCCTTTCGCCGCCGGTCACGAAATCATCCGCCAGCGCAAACGTGGCCTGACGCTCATCGGCCCGATTTCGGACATCCTGTTTGACCAGATCATCGGCGCCGGGTGCGTGAACAGGGTCAGGGCCGCTTGGGTTGGCAACGTCATTACCGGCTCCGGCTACAATTTCAGGCGCGCGGTCGAGTCCGGACACATCACCGTGGAGGACCACTCGATCCTGACCCTGGTCTCAGCGTTAACAGCCGCGAAAATGGGCCTACCGTTCATGCCGACCGGCACGGCGCTCGGCAGCGATCTTTATCAAACCAATCCGAACTTGAAAGCCATGGTGTGTCCGTTTACCGGCCGGAAACTCACGGCCGTGCGGGCCATTCAGCCGGATGTCACCATCATTCATGCCCAGCGCTGCGATGAATACGGCAATGCGCACGTTTGGGGCAACATGGGCATAACCCGTGAAGCCTGTCTGGCCGGCCGATCGGTGATCGTTACGGCCGAGGAGATTGTCGCACCGGAAGTTATCAATAGCGATCCGAACCGGGTCGTGACGCCCGGATTTCGCGTCGGTGCTGTTGTTCATGCCCCATGGGGCGCCCATCCTTCGCCGGCACCGGGCCATTACAACCGGGACCACCGAGCGTTCCTCGAATACCGCGACGCCAGCCGAACCGAAGAAGCCTTCCGGCGCTGGTTGAAAGAATGGGTGGATGATGTCCGTATTCCAGCCGATTACCTCAGGCTGCTGGGGGAAGACCGGGTGCGGGAATTGGCCTTGAAGCAGCACCTGTTTTCAGAGCCGGTTGATTACGGGTATTGAAAAGCGATACAAGACAAAAGGCGAAAGGCGGAAGGTAACAGGTGTAAGGTTTTAGGTATTAGTTATTAGGTTTTAGGATTGAGGTTTAAGGTATAAGGACCGAGGTGCAAGGGCAACGCCTTGGCTGAGGAAAGAAGACAGAAAGTTTTTAACCTAAAACTTAAAACCTAAAACCGGTTACTTAAAAAACCCGGAGACTCTGAAAAATAAACGGAAACGAAATGAACCATGAGAAAGAAATACCGTCCGCCTACACCCCGGCCGAGCTGATGGTGACGGCTGCCGCACGGGAAATTGCCGATGGTGAGGTCGTTTTCGTCGGTATGCGGCTGCCGCTGCTTGGCTTTCTGCTGGCCAAGAGCACGCATGCACCGAATGCGGTCGGCATTTATGAACTGGGAATCATCAGGGATGTGCCGACTCCCGCCCCTATTCTTACCATGGGCGACCTGCCGAACCTGTTTCGTGCCCAGTGCTGCACCGATTCGGCCGATGTCATGGGGCTGCTCCAGCAGGGGCTGGTCGATGCCAGCTTTATCGGCGGCGCCCAACTGGATCGTTTCGGCAATCTGAACACCAGCTACATCGGCCCGGTTTCGGAAATGCAGACCCGGTTGCCAGGCAGCGGCGGCGCCTGCGATTTGGCCAGTCTATCCCGGCGGCACATCATCATCATGGTCCACCAAAAGCGGCGGTTCGTCGAGCGGGTGGATTACATCACCTCACCCGGGTACGGCGACGGCACCGGCTGGCGCCAAACGGTCGGCTTACCGCGGGGCGGGCCGTCCACGGTGATTACCACCATGGGGGTAATGGGTTTTGATCCAAAAAGTTTAGAGATCGTTTTGAAATCTGTCCATCCAGGAACTTCAGTCGAAACGGTGCAACGGAAAACGAATTGGCCGCTTAAAATATCGGAAAATATATCACAAACACCTAAACCGACCGAAATTGAAATTGAATTGTTAAGAAAGTATGATCCAAACGGATTTTGGACAAAAAATAAAGGGTGTTAATTAAGGAAAAAGATGGGGAAAAGGCTAAAACTTTTTATTATTTTATCATTTTGCTGCAGTATATTTATAGAAACGATTATTGGTTGTTCGACAACTACGAAACCCAATATTAGTGTTATTGATAGGGCTTACACTTCAGATGAGAAGAAAAACGATGTCAATTTGGTAGAGCTAAAAGAATTGTTGTTTGTATTAGCGCTTGACAATGAAACCCTTGCTTATGAACTGGGAAAACTTCCCGAATTTCAAGACACAATAACAAATCAAGAAGTGCAAGCAATCAAAGAATTGTTGGGTATTTTTTATAATTATCCTCAAAAATTCAATCTCGCCTTCAATCAAATGAATCAAATTGGCCTTCCTCTTGTTCGGCGATTTAATGCTTCTTTGCAGGCTCTCTTCTGGTTATTCTTGGACGGGTATCAAGATGAAGCAAAGGCGATTGTATTAGATTACACTCTTAAAGATCTTCTACGTGCCGCATGGCTACTGAAACACACCCGGCATTTGAATCGATGGAAATGGAGAACAGAAGAGGCAAAGAAATTATATAATAGTTGCGTCGATGAAGACCTTCGCAATAATATAGTTGAGTTTTATAAAAAGAATATGGGTGTGACGGATTATATAATTTCGCTATCGGAAAGGTATCCGAATTCGTTTACATATAAATTCACACCATTCGAAAATGAATTGCGCAGACAAAAAAACAGATGGTATGATTTCGTGGATGTTGTTGACAGGATTAATTCTCCTGAGCTGATTCACTATTACATTATGTCTGAATATTCTTACGGATTTGAAACTTACCGTGACCCGGAGTTAATTTTTCAAACTAAATCAGGAACGCCGGATTCTATAGCACGGTTCGGAGAATTTCTATTGAAAAAAGCAGGATATAAAACCTTTATCAGAAGAGTTGACGTTCATGGCTCCATGTGTGCAAAGAAACATACAGGCTCAGGTGTAGTGCTTGCAGACGGCCGTTTTCTTCTCGTCATCGATTTCCCGAAAGGAAAATCGATAGTCGGTCCGTTTGACGGCGTGACGCTAGACCAAGTCTTGTCGCAAGATCATTGCCTTTATCCACACGAGTGGTTTTACAAAATACCCGACGACGAGTTAATAAATGGAGACCCTTTTGCCGGTACGATTTGATTTAAGATCCCTTCTTGGGTAGGTCCATGCGTCTATAAAATGAATTATCGCAATTCATCAGGCTGTTTTCCAACTTATTCCAGTCTAATGGGCTTGCCCGCGAACCAATTGCAATTTTTGTTGACATAGGCAGAAATAGCTGTAATATAGCTTCCAAAAGCTATTTGTTTAATGAATTATGTTTATTTGCTGTACAGTATATAAATTGTGGGAAACGGTTTAAAATCAATTACTTAACACTCAAATAAAGGGAGGGGGCATGCATTTTAAGCATAAAAATGTACAGAGAAAATGGTATTTGGTAACGACTCTGATAGTTCTTGTCTGCGTTGGCTTAATGTTCTACTCTTGTGGTGAAGCTGAAAAACCTGAACAGAAAGCTGAAAAACCAGTCGAAAAAGCAGAGAAACCACCTGAGAAACCCACAGAACCCGAACAAAAACCAGTCGCCGCAGCTCCCAAAGGACCTTCACTTGATAAATGGAAGCCGGAATTTGACCCCTCAGGGGCCAAATACACCTTTATTGTTTCGAATGTTTCCCACCCGGTCCTAAAAGGGGTCTACACCGGTTTTGCCATCCGAGACGAACTGTGGAAACGCACCAACGGCCAGATGTACTTGGACTACAAGCCTTTTTCGATGCTGGGCGGCGAGGTCGAGGTGCTGAACCAGCTGCAGATGGGCGCCATACAGGGCATGGGCGTCAGCTCAGTGGCATCGACCAACCTCGGGCCCCGTTTCGGCGTGGTCAACCTGCCGTTTCTCATCAATTCTTTCGACAAGCTCGACAAGTTTGTCAACAGCGGCAAGCTCTTCGATCACTTCATGAATGCCATGGATCATCAGGGCATTATGGGGCTGGACATCACCGGTTACGGCAATTATGGCTGGGCCACCACCACACAAGTGCGCAATCTCGCCGAAGCCAAAAAGGTCAAATTCCGTATCGCCGAGGCTGCGGTCAACCAGTTGACCTACAAGGCGTGGGGCCTCAGCGCGGTCGTAATGCCATGGCCGGACGTGCCGGTTGCGCTCAAGCAGGGCGTTATTGAAGGCCTCGACCACACCCCGATGGTCTGCAACATCACCAAGAAATTCGAGGTGGCCAAGTATTTCACCGAGGTGAACTATGCCCAAGGCCTGTTCATCTGGGTTTTCAACAAGGCCTGGTTCAACAGCCTGCCGCCGGATCTCCAGAAGACCTTTACGGAAACCGTTCACGACGTGTGTGCAAAGATACGTGAAGAAACCAAGCAGCAGGAGATCGATGAAATCGCCAAAGCCCAGACGGAAGGCAAGATCGAGTTTTTCAAACTCTCGGACGCCGACATGGCCACCCTCAAGGCCGAGGCCAACACGGTCTATAAGGACTTTGCCCCGGAGATCAACAAGCTCTATCCGGGAGACACCTATCAACCGGCCGACTATCTGAAGGAAGTCCAAGACTACATGGGGTATTCGAAATAAGCCGTTTTCAAAGATCCGTGCACTGTGATACCAAAAGGGGCTCTGGCTTGACCAGGGCCCCTTTTCATGAAAGGTTCCGGCCGAGGAAAACCCTTATGTTCCGAAAGACATTAGACTTCCTGGATAAGATTCTCACTTTTTTTGAGGAGTGGACCCTGTTTATTTCCGTGATGGTGGCCCTCGTGTCCCTCTTTGTCAACGTGGTCTTGCGCTATGGTTTCAATCATTCCCTGGCTTGGTCAGAAGAACTGGTCCGGGAGGTCATCATCTATACCACTTTCATCGGGTGCAGCGCCGCGGTCAAAAACCGCTCGATGATCAGAATCGATGCATCGGTGCAACTGTTTCCCAAACTGAAGACCGCGCTCACCCTTTTCAGCAATTTCGCCGTCATGGTCTTTGCCGCCCTGATGATTTACTACGGGTGGTTGATGGCGGCGCTTCAGGTTCGCACCCACCAGAAGACGATCATCCTGCAGATACCGCTTGTTTATCTTTACGCCGTGCTGCCGTTGATGGGGGCGATGATGATGATTCGTGTGGTCCAGGTTATGGT
>JBATHN010000015.1:0-4554 GCA_049666885.1 Desulfobacterales bacterium | reverse complement strand
GACGTCAAGGCGGCAGCGTTGTGCAGGTTGAGCTTCTTCATGAGATTGGCCCGGTGTTTCTGTACGGTCTTCAGGCTGATGCCCAGGTAGGCCGCGATCTCTTTGTTCTTGTACCCCTCTGCGATCAGCTTCAGTATTTGTCGCTCCCTCTGAGATAATGAATCCCAGGAGGTTTCGACCCCCTCTTGCTTTTTTCCTGTCAGATAGCCATCGATGACCTTTTGTGAAATGCCGGGGCTCAGGTAAGGCCGACCTACGAAAACGGCCTTGATGGCCAAAATCAACTCATCGTGCGTGGCGTCTTTTAAAACGTACCCATCGGCCCCGGCTTGCAAGGCGGCCAATATGTACTCTTCGGTTTTGTGAACCGTCAGCACGACAATGCGGGTTTTGGGAAAGCGTTTTTTGATGTCCTTCAAAGCCGCCATTCCGCTCATTCGCGGCATGGACAGGTCCATCAGCAGGAGATCCGGGGTCAGTTTCTCCACCCGCCGGATGGCTTCAAGCCCGTCCTCGGCTTCCCCGACGACTTCGAATTCAGGATGAAAAGATAAAAGAGCCCGCAACCCTTCTCTAAGGATCGTGTGGTCTTCGGCAATGACGATGCGATGTTTTGTCTCCACCAGCGGACACCGTGGTGTTATCCAACATACGGCGCGGCACCGCCGCACCACCCCTGGCCTTTTACAGCGGCAACACGCCCAGTCGCCCCTGCCGGATCTTTCATACCATCCGCAACCCCTTGCGTAAAGACCTTGCAGACGCGACGCGCCTGACATCGGCGGTTTTCGGTGAACTTTCACATTGAGCCGGGTGACCGGGCTTTACCCCATAGTTGCATAAACAACATGGCAAAGGATAGCAAATGGTTCCTACTTATAAACAATATCATAGCAAAACCATTATTTTTAGGATATTCCCATCAGTGAATTCGAAGGATGGGATCGATTTTGCCATGTTGTTTATCCTGAAGACAACGCGGAAAGCCGAAGAACTTCAGATCCTGTCCCGCCGACGGCGGGATCCAGGGATTGCGGTAGTAGATTACAGCTTCACCCTTGACGCCTGAAGCCCTCCGGCTTTTGAAACGTTAGGGTTTGAACGGTCAACTGTTTGAGCGCATTAGTCCCGCCAAGATTGATATCCGGTCACCCGACGGAATCTGTCGGATTTTTATTCCGGCCAGGAATTGCCGGCTTGATGGGGGTCAGCTTGACAGTCCTTTGATTGGTGTTAACCTGTAGAGCAGGACTGTTCGACAATTCCTCATTAAAAACCTTCCTGGTTCTGTGCCCCCATATAGCCTGCCGTCCAGTCGCCGGATGATGCGACTCCGGAGCGCCCATGATGAAAAAAATAGTACTGACCGGCATCAATCCCTCGGGAACGCCCCATCTCGGCAACTATTTCGGAATGATCAAGCCGGCGCTCGATCTGGTCGATGAGGGACATGCGCTCTATTTCATTGCCGACTACCATGCTCTGACCACGGTCAAGATCCCCGAAATGCTCAACCGACAAGTCTATGAAGTGGCCGCCACCTGGCTGGCCCTCGGACTGAACCCGGAATCGAAATAAGGAGGTGAACACTATGGGATATTCAGTCGCACACAAACTTATCGAAAGCCACCTGGTTGAGGGACGCATGCATCCCGGTGAGGAGATCGGTCTCAAAATCGACCAGACCCTCACCCAGGACGCCACCGGAACGATGGTCATGCTAGAATTCGAGGCTATGCAGATCCCGGCAGTCAAGACCGAACTCTCGGCCCAGTATGTCGATCACAACCTGCTTCAGACCGACTTCAAGAATGCCGACGATCACCTTTTTCTGCGCAGCGCTTGCCGCAAGTTCGGCCTGTGGTACAGTCGGCCCGGTAACGGGGTCAGCCATCCGGTGCATATGGAACGCTTCGGCGTGCCCGGAAGGACCCTGCTCGGCTCGGACAGCCACACCCCTTCTGCCGGTGCACTCGGAATGCTGGCCATGGGGGCCGGCGGCCTCGAGGTGGCCATGGCCATGGCCGGCGAGCCGTTCTATCTCAGGATGCCGCAAATCATGGGGGTCAGGCTGACCGGCAAGCTGCCGGACTGGGTCAGTGCCAAAGATGTCATACTGGAAATGCTGCGCCGCCACGGGGTGAAGGGCGGTATCGGAAAAATCCTCGAATACTACGGACCGGGGTTGAAAAGCCTGACGGCCATGGATCGCCACGTAATCGCCAATATGGGGGCGGAGTTGGGCGCCACGACGACGGTGTTTCCCTCGGATGCCGCCGTGCGCAAATTCCTCAAACTACAGGAGCGGGAGGACGTCTGGCAGGAACTGACCGCCGACCGTGACGCCGCCTATGATCTGCACGACGAGATCAATCTGTCCGGGCTGGAACCCATGATCGCCAAGCCGAGCAGCCCCGGCAACGTCGTACCGGTCGGTGAAGTGGCCGGCCGTGAAATCTATCAATCCTACATCGGGTCATCGGCCAATCCGGGCTTCCGCGATTTTGCCATCGCCGCACTCATCGTCGCCGGCCGCCAGGTCGTGGACCGAGTCTCGCTGGATATCAATCCCACTTCGCGCCAGATCCTCGAAAACCTCGTCCACCTGGGATATCTCGAAAAATTGATCCACGCAGGCGCGCGGATTCACCAGCCCGGGTGCAACGGGTGCATCGGCATGGGACAGGCGCCGGCCACCGGCAAGATCAGTCTGCGGACCGTACCGCGCAATTTCCCCGGGCGTTCGGGCACCAAGGGCGACCAGGTCTATCTGTGCAGCCCCGAAACCGCAGCGGTCTCGGCCCTCACGGGCGTTATCACCGACCCGCGGCAATTCGACGCGCCTTACCCGGAATACACAGAGTCACGTTCCATCAAGATCAACACCGACATGCTGGTGCCGCCGCCGGCACCGCACGAGCGCACGGCCATCGAACTGGAAAAGGGACCCAACATCCAACCACTGCCGGATTTCACGCCTCTGCCGGAAACTCTGAGGGGACCTGTGCTGCTCAAAATGGGCGACAACGTCTCGACCGACGAGATCATGCCCGCCGGAAACCGAATACTGCCTTTTCGCAGCAACATCCCTGAAATCAGCAAATTTACCTTCAGCCGCATCGATGAATCCTTCTACGATCGCGCCGCCGCGTTTGGAAAGAAGGATTTTTTCGTCGTGGGAGGAGACAATTACGGTCAAGGCTCGAGCCGTGAACACGCTGTTCTCGGGCCGCGCTATCTCGGCCTCAGGGTCGTCATCGCCAAGAGTTTCGCCCGGATTCACTGGCAGAATCTGATCAATTTCGGCATGCTGCCGCTGACTTTCAAAACTCCGGAAGACTGGGAGGATATCGATCAGGGGGATTTGCTGAATATTGACGACATTCGCAACATCATCCAAAAAGGTAAGACGCTGACGATCGTCAACGAGACGAAAAAACGGGAATATGGCGTCAAACACGAGCTAAGTCAGCGCCAAGTGGAAATGGTGCTGCAGGGGAGCCTGATCGCGGTCATCAGAAAGAAATCTGCTTAACATCAAACCGTCGGAGAAACGCGAACATCGCAGTTGTATCTTTCGAACAGCAAGCTTGACGTGTTGTGGTTTTAAACTTACATTTTGTTTTGTATTGGTATGAAGCAGTTGCGGCAAAAACGATAAAAGGAGGTCCACGATGTATGACAAAGCGGAACTGTGCGAAAAAATTCGTACCATCTACCCCGATATCGGCGAATGCGGCATCGATATCGATGTCAACTACGATCAGGATCAAAAATCCTGGGTTGTCTATTTAAAAAAAGACAAACACGAACTGAAGACCTTTCTGGAAGACAGCGACGCCGAGCGGTGTCTGCTGGGCGAAAAGTGCGTGGGCCTCGGTATTGAAATCGCAAAAATTACGGCCAATATCGACCGGATTCCGAAAGATCGATAGACAGTCATGAAGTACCGAGAAGAAAAAGACACCATGGGATCCATCCGCGTTCCCGCTGATGCCTATTACGGCGCGCAAACCCAGCGGGCGGTGGAGAACTTCCCCATCAGCGGTATTCCCCTTCCGCCGGAGTTCATTCGCTCGCTGGCCTTGATCAAAGAGTGCGCAGCGCGGGTGAACGCCGAACTCGGCCTGCTCGACGGCAAGATGGCCGAAGCGATTGCCCGGGCCGCCCGGGAAGTTGCGGAGGGCCAGTTCGACGATCAATTCGTGGTAGATGTTTTCCAGACCGGTTCGGGCACCTCCACCAACATGAACATGAACGAGGTGCTGGCCACACGCGCCAACGAGATCCTGACAGGTAGCAAAGACAGCCGGTCGCCGGTCCACCCCAACGACCATGTCAACCAAGGGCAGTCGAGCAACGATGTCATTCCAACCGCCCTGCACATAGCGGCCCTGACGTCCATCCGCCGAACGTTGATCCCGGCCTTGTCGCACCTGCACCTGACGTTGGACGAAAAAGCTGCAGCCTTCGCCGATGTCAAAAAAATCGGCCGGACCCACTTGCAGGATGCCGTGCCGCTGACTCTCGGGCAGGAATTTTCGGGTTACGCGC
>JBATHN010000014.1:0-3263 GCA_049666885.1 Desulfobacterales bacterium | reverse complement strand
GGCTTGAACCGGGAACCTTATGTGCGTTCAATTGCGTCGCTCATGGCAGTCGAGACACTTCAAAGATGACACGACACTAGGGGCTTACTCAAACAATACGTCACATTCCGGACGCCGACACATCCCGTCCGGCCGCGTTGCGAACCTGTTTTTTAGTGAACAATGAATATTTCTACATATGCTCGGCCACACTGACCGTGCGGTCGCCCAACATGTTGACGTAACTGCCCAACTCGTTGTCGTACCATCCGTAGATAACGGCCTGCGTGACCGGGACCCGGATCAGAGTGTTGGCCAGTTGATCGATGACGTTTTGGTTCAGCCCCGGAACGTTTGCCAGGTCGATGGCGACCTCTGCCGTGCGGGTGTGGGTTTCGTGCCCTTCTATGATGGCTGCCGCACGCGGCGCACCGATGATGTCTCCCGATACGTTCTGTTTTTCGGAATAGTGGAGATAACCGTTGGGATCGATCTTCGCCGTGCGACGGTATACCGCATTGATGGTCTCTCGTCGGATCGGCTCACGGTTCGGCTCTTCCTGCAGGTCGACCACCAGTATGATCAACGAACCAGTCGCCGTTGGGATGCGGACCGATTCGGCGATGAAGCCGATCTGCCGCATTTCGGGAATCACCAACCGTAGGGCCTTGGCCGCGCCGGTGGTCGTCAGGATGATGTTGTTCATGATGCTGCGGTTTTTGCGCAGATCTTTCTTCCCCGCCTGTGGCAAACGGTCGAGAACCGCCTGCGAACCGGTGGCGGCGTGAACCGTCGCCATGGAAGCAGTCAGAAATTTGTGCGGCCCGAAGTGATCCAGCAGCGGTTTTATCATGTGCGCCAGGCAGGTAGTGGTGCAGGATGCATTGGAGATGATTCGGTGCCGCCGGGGATCATAGTCGTTGGTGTTGATCCCCATCACCGTGGTGACGGCATCCTCCGGCATCGTTCCGGGCAGATCGGCTTTCTCGTCCTTCATCTTGAAGGGCGCCGAGACGATGATCTTATCGGCGCCGGACTCGAGGTGGCCCCGAACACTGCCGCCGGGGTGGTCGCTCGGCAGCGAAGGGTCTATGAATCGTCCGGTTGTGTCCACTACCAGCCTGGCCCCCCACTCCCGCCAGCCGATGTCGACCGGGTTCCGGTCAGATCGCAGGATCCGGACCCGCACGCCGTCGACCATGATCGTCCCCTGCGTCGCGTCGATTTCAGCGATCACCGGTGCCGCATTGTAGCCGCGAAGATAGCAGCTCAGCAAACCGTAGGTAGAATCACGCTCCAGATAGTGAGCCACATCCTGAAGAGAAGTGCCGGCTTCACGCCCGATGTTCACAACGATTTCGTCGAAATACTTCCTTCCGACATGGTGCCAGACCGTTAACTTCCCGATCCGGCCCAATCCGTTGACCCCGAGTTTTAAGCCCTTTTCACCGGTAGCTGCACCCATTGTCCTTTCTCCTGTCTGTTGCTAGTGCCCATTTTGCGGATGGCACTCCGGGTTCGGCCCGCTTCTTCTTCATGGGCTGCGATGCCAATGCCTTCTCTGCCTTCCGCGCGGCCGGCAAAACCGGCGGGTAGCACGGTTATTCTTCATTGATTTTCAGTTTACCTAAATATACCGATCCCTCACGACCGTCAATGCTGATGAAATCTCCTGATTTTACGATTCTTTCCCTCAGAGTGAAACTCTTCTGCTTTTCATTGCAGATCAGCTCGCCGACACAGACCACGCAGTTTTTACCCAGGCGGTGAGCCACGACGGAAGCATGGGAGGTCACACCGCCGCGCGCCGTCAGCAAACCGTCGGCCGCGTAGATTTCACGTATGTCATCCGGTACGGTGTCGCTGCGGACCAGGATCAAGTTGGTCTCAGGCTCCTCCTTGCGCCACTCGTCGATCTCCTCGAGGCTGAAGACCACCCGCCCGGTGAGGGCACCACCGCCGATCCCGATTCCATGCCCCAGGTAACACTCCTCGGTGATACCGATCGAATCGAAGGTCCGCACCCTTTTGCGTTCCCGCATCGACATATCGCGGCCCTGAAGCAGGAAGAGATCTTCGGTTGCCGGAGACTCGAACGTGAACTCCATCTCTTGTGGGGTCCATCCCTTCTCGTAGATGAGGTAGCCGGCCCAGCCTTTCAGAGCCGTGTAAACCTCCGGGAAATGGGTCTCCAGGGTGATGTCGGTCGGCCTCATTTCCACCTCCTGCTGATAGATTGAAATCGGCAGGGTAATCACCAGGCCGGAAACGACGTCCTCCCCCTGATTGCCGAGGGTGAAATCGCCCCAGAGCTTCAGGGTTTCGCCCGGCCAACGAGGGTTGTGGGTGAAGAAGACGCCGGAGCCGGAGTTTTGCGTCAGGTTGCCGTAAACCATCGACTGCACCGTCACGGCGGTGCCCCAGTCATCCGAGATACCCATGATCCGGCGATAGGTTCTGGCCTTGTCGGACTCCCAGGAGTCGAAAACACTCTTAATGGTCATCGTCAACTGGTCAAAGGGGTTTTCCGGTATCTCGATCCGGTTGTCCAGGATCATCGATTTATACGCCTGGGCCACCTTTTTCATCTGCTCGCCTGTGAAGTCCCTCTTGTAGGCGATGCCGGCGCGGCTTTTCATTTCGCTGATGACGGCATCGAAGTCGTCGCGTTCGAGGCCGAAGGCCATTCCGTAGCACTGCAGAAACCGGCGGTAGTTGTCCCAGGCAAACCAGGCGTTTCCCGTTCCGGCCGCCTGTCCGGCGGCGATCTCCTCGTTGATGCCGACATTCAGATAAGTGTCCATCATACCGGGCTGGCTGATGGAAGACCCACTGCGAACCGAAAAGAGAAGCGGGTTGTGAGGACTGCCGAAGGCCTTTCCGGTCATCTTTTCCAGCTTGATGATGTGACGGGCAATCTGGTCTTTGAGGTTCTGCTCCGCCGGCCGGTAGCTGTCGATGACCTTCCGGCAGCGGTACACCTCGGTGGTAATGATGAAGCCCGGTGGAACCGGCAGACCCAAGCTCTGGAGCACAACCAGGTTGAAGCCTTTGTTCCCTAAATAGATCAGGCCGGTGATCCGGTTCTCCGGCTCGAATATCGATGTCATGGCATTGTCGGGATCGTAGAGCATCAGTTGGTACAGTTTGTCCCTGTTCAACTTGTCGGCCTGTTGGTAGAGGATGTTGAGGATGCGCCCGAGGAAACGGTCCAGTTGCTGAAGGCCCAGGGAGAGAGCGATCCGGTCCCTGAAAAAGATTTCGGAAATCCGGTGCTTGTTTTT
>JBATHN010000013.1:0-1833 GCA_049666885.1 Desulfobacterales bacterium | reverse complement strand
TGGCCGAACACGTTCTCTTCAACCACCAACGCCACATCAGAAAAGAGGTGGCTTGCAAGGAATGCCATGGGGCGATTGAAACCATGGACCGCATCCGGGGAAAGTACTTTTACATGCAGTTCTGCATCAAGTGCCATCGTGAACGCAAGGTGAACCTGGGATGCTGGCTCGCCTGCCACAGCTAAATCGCTCCGGGAATTGGCAAATGCAGATATGTAACTATCTGTTCGGATCACTGATCTGAACGTGTCAAGGCGATCGTCAGCGCCGACTGATATAAAAAGGAAACTGAATCGATGACCACCACTGCCGATCAACAAGCGGCAACTTATCCAACCGCCATCGCATTTTGCATGACGTCGGCGCTCTGGTTCGCCGGCGCTACATCTTTCGGGATGATCGCTGCCGGTTATCTGATTGCACCGGATTTTCTTGCGAACATCGGCTGGTTGCACTTCGGAAAGGCTCGCCCGATTCATGTCAACCTGGTCCTCTTCGGTTTCGTGACACCGGGACTTCTGGCGGCCTCATTTTATTTCATTCCGAAACTGCTGCGGACGGAACTCTACAGTGAAACGCTGGGTGTTTTTACGGCCATCCTTTGGAATATCACCCTGATCTCCGCCGTTGTCGGTATCGGCGCCGGTTTTTCCCAGGGGAGAGAATATGCCGAACTGCCGTGGGCCGTGGATATCATGGTCGTGATCCTGTTTGTGCTGGTCATCATCAACGTCGTGATGACCATCCGGCAGCGCCAAGAGTCGATTCTCTACGTGTCGGTCTGGTATACTACCGCCGCCATGGTACTCACTGCTTCCACCTACATTATCGGCAACGTGATCTGGAAACCCGACACCGGAGCCCTGCTCGGCATACCGGACGCGATCCTGCTCTGGTTTTACGGTCACAACGTTTTCGGGCTGCTGCTGACGCCCATGGGCCTGGCGGTGGCCTATTACGTGCTGCCGATTGCGACGCGCAGTCCCTTGTACAGCCATACGCTTTCATTGATCGGTTTCTGGTCGCTGATCATTGTCTACACCCATATCGGCACCCACCACCTGCTCCAGGTCCCCGTGCCCACCTATTTAAAAGTCATTGCCATTGTCGACAGCGTGGCCATGGTCATTCCGGTCATGGTCGTCTTGATTAATCTGTGGTTCACCGTAAAAGGGAAACTCGGGGCCATCCACAGCGATATCGGCGCCAAGTTCGTGTTTGCCGGCACGGTCTATTACTTTTTCGTCAATATCCAGGGATCGATGATGGCGCTGCCCATCGTCCAACGGGTGACCCACTTCAACAACTGGGTCGTTGCCCACGCCCACATCGGGGTTCTCGGCTTTGCCGGTATCACCGCGTTGGGGGGCATCTATTTTCTGCTGCCGCGGATAACCGGAAAACCGATTTACAGTAAGTTTCTCGCCGACCTGCAATACTGGCTGGTGTTGATCGGCATCACCGGCTTTGCGATTGTGCTGACCATCGTCGGCCTGATCCAGGGACAGGCCTGGGCCATAGGCGAAACCATTTACCGCACACTGCCGGAAATCCAACCGTATTACATTGCCCGGGCATCGCTCGGTTTAACCATCATGGTCGGCGCTTATATCGGTTTGTACAACATCATCAGAACAATATTTTTCAATTCAGGAGCGACGACAAAATGAAAATGACGCTGACGGCCATCGTGGCCGGTGCGCTGACGATACTTGCGCTGATTGTATTGATCATGGTTTATATGCCTTACGCGCAGCAGGACACAACACCTTCGGAGATTTGGCGAGATCGAGGGCAGGTGGAGCAAGCCGGCCGTAAAATCTATATTGCCAA
>JBATHN010000012.1:0-6062 GCA_049666885.1 Desulfobacterales bacterium | reverse complement strand
ATATCCGCAGCTTTGCTCGCTCGGTAAAAAAATGCATTACATCTGGTCTCAGGATGACGGCTCCAACTACCAGATCTGGACAGCAGTCAGTTCACCTTTTTCTCCGATTGCAGTTAATCTTATGCTGCTGAACGACTGATTCTCAGTCTTTATAGTTAGAATAACACCTCAATTGTGTGAGAAAAGAGAGTATAAGCCGTTGCAATAAGCCTTCAGTAATAGCCTTCAGCCAAGAAAGCAAAATTCTGAATCTCACCAATGCGCAGGTTATAAAAATAGTTTCATCTTCAGATATAGCCTTTATTCGATATAGTATAAATGGAGGGTGCCGTGAAATTCAAAGCTGTTATCGTTTTCGCATTTTTCGTTTGCAGCGCGTTGCCTGGTATTAGCCTCGCCCAGAATAAAATAGTAGTGATTCCGCTTATGTCTGATTGCGGCGACAAAATTCCAACGGTCACCTCGAATGGTCAGGTGTGGATGGATCGTAATCTTGGTGCACATAGAGTGGCCCAAAGTGTGGATGATTACCAAGCTTATGGCTGGTTGTATCAATGGGGCCGGCTTGCCGATGGGCATGAAGTTCGCGGCAGTGGCACAACCGCAGTTCTCAGTGCCGGTAATGTTCCCGGTCATGACAATTTTATCACGGTGACAACATCACCATACGACTGGAGGAATCCGCAAAACAATAACCTGTGGCAGGGGGCGTCCGGCGTCAACAACCCGTGTCCCGCCGGTTTCAGATTGCCCACGGATACGGAATGGGACACTGAAAGGGCCTCATGGAGCAGCAATAATTCCGCAGGCGCCTTCGCCTCTCCCTTGAAGCTCGTTGTTGCGGGCAATCGCCTTTACGGCAATGGCATGGTCATAAACGAAGGCAGCTACGGGCACTACTGGAGTAGTACGGTTCTCGACGCCAACGCCCGCAGCCTGTACTTCCACAGCGACGGCGCCAGCAGGCTCAGCTACTACAGCGCGTACGGCTTCAGTGTTCGTTGTATTAAGGATTAAGACACTTTTGATTTATTTGATTTCATTTGACACTTGACCACCGTATCCCGCATGGTGAAGTGGAAACTAAATCGGCGGAACCATTCACAGGGTTTCAAAGTCCGATGCGCTTCAAACCAACTAATTGTAAGCGTTTACAGGGTGCTGCAGATGCAAGGCGTCGGGTGCGCAGACGTACTTTTGTACTTCAAGTGCCCGACAACAAAGCAGATGCGGTGCCCTGTGAACGCTTACAATTTTTTAGTTAAAAAATTTATGAAACGCAAGAATCTATAATTTTCACGCACCGTGGCGGCCCGAAGGGCCATGAGTGATTAATACTGATGCCGAGCTATTTGGCCATTTTGTTCTCAAGGTCCGTTATCCGGTCATCCTCACTTATTTGGGACAGCTTTGCCATGCATTTCGTGTTGAGTTCCATCGCTCTTGTGACACTTTCCGCTTCGTTATAGCAACGAAATTCAGGCGCATTTCCGCTTGGCCGCAGGTGGATTACTTCTTGATTGGCAAATGTCATACGGATACCATCTGTCCTGTCAATCGAATTGAGTTCTCCGCAAAAATCACCAAAAACCGATTCAATCCTTTCTTTGTCCTCTATGAACCTGTCAGTAGTAAAAAACCTGAGTATGGCTTTACTGGTTTCGATTGGGAAATTTTTAAGTCTGTCGCTGGCGGTAAACCTTTTCGGCAGGGTTTTGACAAGTTCAGATATTGTTTTCCCCTCTTTTACAGACAGAGATAAAATGCTCAGCAAAACGATAACGGCATCACGCGTCGGTAGCGCTTTTAGAATCCGGCCATCTCTATTGATGTCAGTTTGGATGAGAAATCCGCCGTTCGCCTCATAACCGACGACTGGTTTATGACCGGCCGCCGACGCGTCAATCATGGCTGAAATCACGTACGGCGATCCTATTCGGGTTCTCCGTATATCAGAAAAATATCCGCATTTTTCAAGCGCGGTATTGCAACTGATCGGCGCGGCGACCGAGTTTGCACCCAGGTATTTGGCACACAATATACCGGCTATATCGCCGCGCAACCAGCGCCCTTTCTCTTCTGCGACAAGGGGCCGATCACTGTCGCCGTCAGTCGAAATAATGGAATCAAAATGATAGTCGCCGGCCCAAATCTTGGCCAGTTGTATATCTTCCGCCCGAATCGCTTCCGTATCGACTGGAATAAACGCATCCGAGCGGTTCAGCGGCATTGCATCGGCGCCAAGACGGGAAACGATCTCGACAACCAAATCGCGTCCCACAGCCGAGTGTTGATAAACGCCGATTTTCAACCCAGTCAGACACCCGCTGGGGAAAAAATCAAGGTAGCGTTCGATGTACATTGCCCGGGCAGCTTCCGTAACAGTGCACTGTCCAGTAAAAGGGTTCACAAATTTCCCTGATCGGTCAAACAATGAGTCATCAACCACTACGATCTGTTTCCGAATTTCGGCCTCGTCATTTTTAAGGATTTCACCCTCAATTTTGTTGAATTTTATGCCGTTTCGGTCATCTGGTATGTGGCTGCCGGTTACCATGATTGCCGGCATCTTCTGGGCGATCCCATATAAGGCGACAGCCGGTGATGGAATTTTTCCGCAAAGGATAGAACGGCAACCATTATCCTCTACAGCTCGTCGGATTGCCTCCATTATGCGATCTGTGCTGGACCTGAAATCTCCTGCGATGGCCACCTCGATATTATTTCTCTGATATTCAGCCGTTGACATTAAGTATTTTAAGAATCCTGCTGTGTAAGCATAACAAACAAAGTCCGTCATAGCTTCGGATAGACCTCTCGCGCCACTGGTGCCAAATTTTACACCGCTTGAAGCCATCAAATCCTGAACTCTAATTTCCATCAAACAATCCTTTCACACAGATATCGTTCCATGTTTCATCGATTTTGCCACAAGTTGACAAGCTATAACAGCAAATGGAAAACTGTCGATCAGTTTCATCTATATTAGCGTAATTTTTAATGGTTATGCAAGATTTCCGCGTTTGGCACATCGCACAATTGTCCGGCGTTTTAGGCAACGGTATCCAGCACCGGCTGAAAATAGGGGGATATAAGGGACATCCTATGGTTTGATGCTTTACAAATTATCAGGTTAACTCATCGGAGATACCCAGAAAAGCCTGGATAGACGCTCCTTTAGCGGTGCACCTATTACATTCCGCTTATATTCCGCAGGATAGAAAGGCGGCAGATCTTTTGCAAGGATTCCGAAAGGGCCGATTTGATCCAACGCCTCGGACGTCAGTTGTCAGAGACCAGAACCGAATGTTTCGCCTGGGCCCTGATTCCCAGATGAAAGGCAATCATGGCAAATCAAAATTGACGCTTTTTTTTGGTTGGAATTTGAAATCGCTTGACCTATCTTAAACCTGCTTTCGAGTAACCGTTCACAGGGTCGCAAAGTCCGATGCGCTTCAAACCAACTGATTGTAAGCGTTTACAGGGTGTTGCAGATGCAAGGCGTCGGGTGCGCAGACGTACTTTTGTACTTCAAGTGCCCGACAACAAAGCAGATGCGGTGCCCTGTGAACGCCTACGTTTTCGACACTCAGCCTTCAACCAAGAAAGGAACGACCATGTCCGCACTCTTTGAACAGACAACCATAAATTCGATGACGCTGAAAAACCGTTTCGTGCGCTCGGCCACATGGGAGGGGATGGCCACCGACGAGGGGAGCTGCACTGCCCAGCTGATTGATCTGATGAGCCAACTGGCCGACGGAGGGGTTGGGTTGATCATCAGCGGGCACGCTTATGTGAGCCGGGAAGGCCAGGCCGGACCAAAACAGATGGGGATTTACGAAGACAGACTGCTCCCAGGGTTGACCCAAATGGCGGCGGCGGTCCACGCCCGAAACGGCAAGATCATCGTTCAACTGGCCCACGCCGGCTGCATGGCCGCCACCGGCTTGTCAGGCCTGCCGGCGATGGGTCCATCAATCCTTGAAGGGAAAAAAGCCCCAGTTTGCCGGGAAATGACCCCGTCAGAGATTGCCGAAGTCGTCGCAGCCTTTGCAGCCGGCGCCCTGCGAGCCCAAAAGGCCGGCTTTGATGGTGTTCAGATCCATGCCGCCCATGGGTATCTGCTCAGCCAGTTTCTGTCGCCTTATTTCAACAAACGTAGGGATGCCTACGGCGGCAGCATTGAGAACCGCTCACGCATCGTTCTGGAGGTTCTGGGGAGCATCCGTCAGGCAACTGGCAACAGCTTTCCGGTTCTTATCAAAATGAATTCGGAGGATTTTGTCGAAGGCGGTTTCAGTCGGCGAGACATGCTGGACGTCTGCAAAATGCTTGAAAGTGAAGGGATAGATGCCATCGAACTCAGCGGTGGCACATCTTTTTCCGGCAAGAACATCCCGGTGCGGACCGGGAAATTCGACACAGCCGACCGGCAAGTCTTTTACCGGCAGGCCGCTCAGGATTACAAAGCCAACATCAAGATCCCCTTAACACTGGTGGGCGGGATTCGATCGTTGGAGGTGGCCGAGCAACTGGTGGAAGCGTCTCAGACCGATTATGTCGCCATCAGCCGGCCCTTGATTCGGGAACCAAACCTGATCCAACGTTGGCAAGCCGGGGATAGGACCAAATCCGCCTGCCAATCGGATAACCTTTGCTTCAAGCCGGCAATGGCAGGACAAGGGGTATACTGTGTAACAGAAGAACGGGAGAAAAAAGAAAAAGGTTAGCACATTTGCCGAAAATCATTTTCGCCACAATAGACGGAGAAACAAGGGCCAATCTAATATTGGCCCTGCCTTGGATGGCCTACGAATAGGTTACCTGCTCTATGTCCTTTGCAAACCACATCTCTGGTTTTCCGATTACGCCAATATTTTCCATAAGCGGTTTTGCGGCGCTGGCAAAACCTTTGGCCCCTTTCATGTCCTTAAACTGGTGCACCGCAATAATTTCGTGGGATTGGTTTCGTCCTGATGTATGCTGGCATATCTGATACCGTGTTGTTTACGAAGCCAATCAGCTTCATCATATCCGCGTTTCCAACTAGTATAATCTTCTACCTCGTGTCTTATGATCACAGTTCCCATTTCTCGTTACCTCCTCACGTATACTGTTCTTGTCATAATTAGTCGAATATAAATACCCTCTGCTCTCTTGGCGGCTCTGCGATCAGAAAGGCTGATAGACGTCAATACAACGTGTCTACAGAATTATTTCCGCATTAGTCATCTTCACATCGCCGTTTACCTTGCGGCATAAGAATGTTAGACGTAAACAATTATCCCTTCGGTGCCGGGTAAGCCATCTCTTCCGCCTTACGCATTGCTCCAAGCGCCTCTTCCATCGAAAACAGCCTGGTTGTTTTGGTTGCTTTGAGATGTCCCGGTGAAACAGCAGCAACAATGCCGGCCATAGCAGCGGTATCGTCTGGAAAGTCGGCAATCACAATACCGTCATATTCGCCGAAACAGTAATAGATATTGTGCATTCTACCACCAAGTTTCTCGGCCAAACTAGCGAATGCCTTACCCCGATCCTCCGGATTTTTTGCAAGCGCTGCCCATGCTTGTGGGGTGTATGAAAATTGAGTCATATAGGTGGCCATGATTATGCCCTCCCTTCTTTAAAGATTGCCTGACACCTTTAAGGACCCGCCTGAAAATACATTCCCTAAAAAGCAAAAAATACTGTCGAAAAGATAACAAAGATAAAACAGTGAAGTGTTGTTAGATTACGGTTACCGCTATGTCCGGGAGAAGTAGGAGATATAGAAAAGGGCTGGGAGATAAAATCTTTCTGGCATAGCGGTAAAAGATGAACTTTTTAACGTCACTTTCAATTTGAATAAGAACATTCACCAATATCATACTGTCAATAGGGCAATCGGTGACAAACGAAAATATCTTTTATGCCCTTATGTTGTTTTTATTGTACTGAGGCTGAAAACTGATGAGTTCTTTTTTCGTCAAAATGTGATCTTTCACTGCCTCGCGATACAGCACGATATAAAACGAAAATTGGGTTGGCATAGGGTGAATGTTCGATCAAAAAGAACA
>JBATHN010000011.1:0-3673 GCA_049666885.1 Desulfobacterales bacterium | reverse complement strand
GTCTTATTCTGATTATCGGTCTTCAGTGGATGTGTCAAGCCCAATCGGCCGGTTAAAACACCGGGCATGCGACCGGCAGGCTGCGATGCGGGACGCGCCTCCTATCGAAAATAGATCCGGGTTTTTTTTATTATTATATGGAAACTTGAAACTCAGAAACCGCAACCTGTAACCCTCAACCAGTGGGGGCGTCTCCGCTCATCTGGGCTCCGGCGCGTCATTTCAATGCATCGCAGTGGCCCCAAGGGCCATGACCGTTTAATATGCAGGTGTGAAAGCACATGCGCGAGAACAGGGGCAAGATGCAAGGAATGCGGTGCAAGGGACAAGGTATAGGTATGAGTTTGAACATGCAGATTTCCTAACCGTGAACCTTGAACCCTAAACCCTGAACCTTTATTTCATTCCGCCATTTATTTACCCCACTTCCGCCGTCCGCCCTCCGCCGTTCTCCTAAACCGTCGTGGCCGGAAGTCTATTGCACTGCCAGAACGATCTTTCCGAAGTGCCGGCTGCTCTCCATCTCACTGTGGGCATCCCGGACGGACTCGATCGGATAAATCCGGTGGATCAGCGGCTCGATCCGGCGACCGGATAGAAGCGGCAGCACGTTTTCCTTGAAAGCCGTCGTTATGGCGGCTTTTTCCTCGACGCTGCGGGACCGGATGACCGAGCCGATGATTTGCTGGCGTTTGACCAGCAGGTGGGCCAGGTTCAACTGCGTTGCGGCCCCGCCCATGACCCCGATGACCACCAGCCGGCCACCTATGGCCAGAGATTTCAGGTTCGCTTTCAGGTAATCGGCGCCGATGTGATCGAGGATGATGTCTACCCCGCGGTTCCTGGTAAACGCCCGCACCTCGGCCGCAAAGTCCTGCTCTTTGTAGTCGATGACCAGATCGGCCCCCAGGGCCATAACGCGCTCGAGCTTGCCGGAAGAGGCGGTGACGATAATCGTGCCGTCGGGCACCAGCGCGCGACACAGCTGGAGGGCCGCGGTGTTGACGCCACCGCCGCCGCCATGGAGCAGGACGGATTGGCCGGAATGAAAGCCGCCGATCATGAAAACGTTCAGGTATGCGGTGATGAAGGTCTCACTGACACAGGCGGCGGTCGTGACGTTCATTGTTTCCGGGATCCGGATCAGGTGATCGGCGTGCACAAGGACATATTCGGCATATCCGCCGCCGGCCACGAGTCCCATGACCCGATCTCCCGGCTTCCAGCCGATTACACCGGAGCCGAGCGCGTCAATGCGACCGGCCACTTCCAGGCCGAGAATGTCCGACTCGCCGGGCGGCGGCGGGTAGTGGCCCTGGCGTTGAATGATGTCGGCCCGGTTGACTGAAGTCGCCAGCACACGGACCCTCACCTGGTTCGGCCCCGGTTCAGGTATTGCCACATCTGCAATTTCCATGACCTCCGGGCCGCCGAATCCGCGCATCACCACGGCTTTCATCTTTTCGAACCTCCTTGTCGTTTGAAAACCCCTCAGCCCGTTTGGCGCGAAAAAGGACCCGACGGCAAATCGGCTGAGGGTTTATATGGACAGAGATTATGTATAGGAAATCACAATGTGCGTGTCAAACGCGATTCGCAATGACATCGAACAGGTAATAGAGGATGAGAAGTGGGATGATCCGGGTCACCAGACCGGTGAGGATCGAACTCGGTCAAAGTCCGCGCAGGAAGAACAGGATGAAGGGAATCGCGCCGATGCACACAAGCGACATGACTTTGGCCGCGGCCCGTATCACTATGAATTGCTGCTGTTTGTGATCGACATGTGCACGGTCAATCGATGGGTGGGAATACTCGAAGAAATTAAATGCGCCAGGTTGGTCGTTACAAATTTGATTTCACCGTTTTTCCACTTCACGATGGCAAATACGATATCGAAGGTGAAGGTGTCGAAGTTGAAGCTCGGCGGATTGAGATAGGATTTGTTGAGAGAATCGATGGCATTTTTAATGACTTCCACCAAGCCGGATGAGAGCTCGGCCGGGAAGGTGACGAAGTCGTTTGGATAGAAACTGAGATAAATTCTGTGGTAAGATTGCGTGATCTTCGATTGGACCGGATCATTGTAATCGGAACCGATCACTTCGAGTTTTACTTCGCCGTTGGATGCTTTATCGGAACTGACTGAAAGCTGCAATTCGACCTTTTCAATTTCGAACCGCCGTGTTTCCTTGGCAGCGGCTTGAGCCGTCTGGATCTCCTTTTTTAATGCATCCAGAATGTCATCGATTTCAAAATACGCGCCGTATGATCGGCCGCTCCATGAAAGGATCGATATCAGGCAAATAAATAGCCAGAGAGTCTTCTTATACTTTTTTGACATACGTGGTTGTGACCCAGTTAGCGATGTGGATCGAAGGAAAGCCGGCGGGGTGCTCTTATCAATCCGTTAAAAGTTGAGTACTATTTTAGCATGGATTTTGACGAATGGTCTATTAAAAAAAATCGGCCCTCCTTCCATTGCACCTCTTGCGCGCATTCTAAATTTGGCGTAAACGTGACATCAGGAGCATGCTGTTTTTACATTCAGATGTTAACACGAAAATAAGGTGAGCGCCTCCGGCGCATCATTTTCATGCACCGTGGTGGTCCTAAGGATAATGAGTGTGATTGTTTAATAGGAAAGCCGCCGCTGGTGTGCGGCACACGCGAGGGGGAAATTTCATGGGCAAGAAGCCTGAAACCGAAAACATGGCCGTGTTTTGTGATTTTGAGAACGTTGCGCTGGGTGTGAGGGATGCCCGTCACGCCCAGTTCGACATCCGCAAGGTCCTTGAAAAACTGCTGCTCAAAGGCAGCATCGTCGTGAAAAAGGCCTATTGTGATTGGGAACGTTACAAGGATTTCAAGGCCGGCATGCACGAAGCGGCCTTCGAACTCATCGAAATACCGCACGTGCGTCAGTCGGGGAAGAATTCCGCCGACATCCGCATGGTCGTCGATGCGCTGGACCTGTGTTACACCAAACTGCACGTCGACACATTCGTGATCGTGAGTGGTGATTCCGACTTTTCACCGCTGGTCAGCAAACTGCGCGAAAACAACAAGATTGTGATCGGCGTCGGTGTTAAAAACTCCAGTTCGGATCTTCTCATTGCCAACTGTGACGAGTTTATCTACTACGACGACCTTGTGCGCATTAAACAGACTCGGAAGAAGACACCGCGCAAAGCGCCGCGACCGGGTGGCAAAGCAGCTGCGCCTGCAGCAAAGGAGGATAAAGAGAAGGAAGATCGAACCCAGAAAGCGCTCGACCTCGTCATGGAAACGCTCGAAGCGCTGGCCGAAGAACGCGGTTCGGAGGAGAAGATTTGGGGCTCGATGGTCAAGCAGACCCTCAAGCGCCGCCGCCCGGGCTTCAACGAATCCTACTATGGTTTTCGTTCCTTCAACCGCCTTCTCGAAGAAGCGGCCTCCCGCGGCCTCATGGACCTGGATTCCGACGAAAAGTCCGGCGGTTATATCATCAGACGCTTCCACCAGGAAGAATAACCTGGAAGCCGCCCGGTCAATATGGAATAGAGCTGCAGATGTGGACGATCACATTAAAAATCACGGGTTGTCACGACACTGCCGTATCGGATGCAATACCGGCCATCAGAAGACCGATGCGACCGACTTTTTCGGCATCATCGATGCCGAAGGTATCCAT
>JBATHN010000010.1:0-4043 GCA_049666885.1 Desulfobacterales bacterium | reverse complement strand
CGATTTTGATAAAAAAAAGATGGTCCGACTGAAAGAGCTTATCGAACGCCACCGTCTCGCGATTACCAATATCAACAGCTTCACCCTGTTTGCCGTCGGCGACACCTACCTGCCGTCATGGATCGAAACGGACCCAAAACAGCGAGAGGTGCGCATTCGTCATACGCTCGACAGCCTCGAGGTCGCCCGTTTCCTTGGATGCAGAAATATTTCCGTACCGCCAGGCGGCCCCCTACATGATGAAATTTCCCGGGAAGCAGCCGTCAGGCTGTTTCATAAAGGCCTGGAGCGCGTGATACCTCTGGCAGAGGAGCTTGGCATCAAAATCCTGATCGAACCAGAGCCGAACTTGTTGATGGAAAACACACCGGAATTCAAATCGTTCATCAAGGATGTCAAATCCAATGCCGTCGGGTTGAACTTCGACATCGGTCACTTTTACTGCGCCGGTGAAAACCCGGCTACGGCGTTCGAAGAGCTGTTCGAGTGGATCGGTCACGTTCATATCGAAGATATCGCTCCCTCCCGCCTGCATGCTCATCTGATTGCCGGGCACGGTGACATCCGCTTCATCGATGTCTTCGACACCATGAAGCGACTTGGATATCACGGCGATATCAGCCTTGAACTCTATCCTTACGTCGACACCCCCGTGGAAGCCGGAAGGGAAAGCCTTTCCTATCTGATGCCGATCTTCGCCCAGGCCGGCCTGGACGTCGGCAATTACAAATCAGGTCATTGATATTCAGACATAAACTCACCGTCCGCTCGCATTCACTCGCTCGAGATGCGAAGAACGCAAAGAAATTCGAATTTTTTGCTTTTCGCTGAGACGCCGAAAAGCAAAAAGCAACTTGCCCTCCGGACAGAAATAATGAGAACCCGTTATATTTATATTTAACTAATTGGAAATACTGTTAATAATTTAAATGCCCTATCCGTTACTGTTCGCCACAGGCGATAGCTTATTATGTTTTCCGGCGTCTTAGCGGAAAACATAAAGAGAAATAAACTCTGTGCTCTTTGCGCCTTTGCGGTGAATATTTATCTCTACAGTTAAGAAACTATTCTTAAATACTTTTTGCCGCATTCGTAAACCCCTGCAGGCGTCATTGAAATGAAAGCACTCTATTTCCAAGAACACGGAGACCTGAATGTCATCCAATATGGTGATGTTCCCGACCCCGCTGCAGGTCCCGATGACGTGGTCGTGCGGGTCCGAGCCTGCGCTCTGAATCAGCTGGATATCTGGGTGCGTCGGGGCTGGCCGGGCCTGAAACTCGGCATGCCGCACTGGTGCGGGGCCGATGTCGCCGGTGAAATCGTCGAAGTCGGACGAAACGTCATCGGTTGGCGTACAGGCCAGGCCGTCATCGTCGACCCCGGTATCAGTCTGAGTGCCGATGAGCATACCCGTCGCGGAGAGGATTCACTGAGCCCCGGCTACCACGTTATCGGGGAGCACACCCGCGGCGGCGCCGCCGAATATCTGGCGGTACCGGCCGCGAATCTGGCCGCCAAGCCTGACGGTTTCGAATTCCCTGCTGCCGCAGCGCCGCTTTTGGTCAGCCTGACCGCCTGGCGCATGTTGATCCACCGGGCCCGCCTGAGGGCCGGTGAAACGGTGTTGGTGGTCGGATCCGGCGGCGGGGTTAACAGCATGGCGATTCAAATTGCCAAGCTCGCCGGAGCCAGGGTTTATGCAGTGGCCGGAAACCGGCTAAAGGCCGAGAAAGCCGGGGAGCTGGGAGCCGATGCCGTCCTCGATCGATCTAAGGTCGACTGGAGCAAGGAAATCTATCGGTTGACCGACAAACGTGGTGTGGATGTCGTGGTGGACAATGTCGGCCAGGCCACCATCAATCAGAGCATGCTGGCGGCGGCCCGCGGCGGCCGAGTCGTCATAGTCGGCAACACCTCCGGCCCGAAAGCGCAGATCGACATGCGCTACATCTTCGGCAAACAAATCAGCTTGATCGGCAGCACCATGGGATCCCATCAGGATTTTCGCGACATTGTCGAGCTTGTCTGCACCGGTCGACTGAAACCGGTCATCGATCGCATCCTGCCGCTCAGCGAAGGAAAGGCGGCTTACGGTTTGATGGAGCGCGGCGAGATATTCGGCAAGATCGTGCTGACGCCGTGAGCGATGTGATAAAAAAGCGGTCCCTTGCGGCATACGCCAAGCAACTGTCGGCTTTTTTCATATATGGGGTGGTGTTCAGAGAAACCGTCAAGGAAAGGGTCTTCCGGTTTTTGAGACCTTTTTGTGCGCTTTGATCCTGCTGAAATAGCCGCTGGTCGCTTCGGTTGAAGCAGGCGCAGCTGTTTGAGGCGGTTAGCGGGCCTTGCCCCATCGCCATACATACGGCACGATTCACCTCCGGGGTTTTCAACCGGGCAATTGCTAATTTTAATACCAGGCCTGCGATGGGGTTAGGCCTGCTTGGCGCCGAGTTTTGCGCCGCATGAGATCGAAGGCGACCAGCGGGCGGCCACTCGGTCACTGGTTGATGGCAACAGAAGGTCGCTAAAAACCCGGAAAAACCCGAATCTTCGTAACATCCTTGGATTACTCCTGACGACCGCCATCATACTTTTTCATCAACTCCCTGAATATCACCAGTTTCTGCACATCCTGCGTCCCCTCGCCCAGTGACGATGCCCAGGCATCCATCGGGTATTTGTGGATCGGGTGCTCGAAAACGACCGAAGCGGCACCGAAAATGTCGGCTGCCCAAGGGGTTATTTCCCTTGCGATCTGTACGGCGAGATACTTGGCCAGTGATGATTCCTGGCGAAAATCATCACCGGCATCCGCGACACTGCAGGCTTTCAAGAGCATAAGGCGCGCGGCTTCCATTCGGGCGTAGAAATCGGCAAATTCGAATGTCTTGGCTTGAAATTCGACAATCTTTTTTCCAAAGATCTTCCGTTTTCGAGCCCGGTCCAACGCCATTTCGAAGGCGCCAGTCGCCGTTCCCAAGGTCAAGGCGCTGATCGGTAAACGGCTCCATGTAAACACCTCAAGCACCTGCTGAAGTCCTCGTCCGCGCTCGCCCAAAAGGTGGTCGTCCGGGACGAACACGTCACTGAGCTTCAGTCGTGTGAGGTCCGAGGGAATCCACACCTGTTTGTTGAGCTTCGTGCGTTTGATATTCGGCGAGTTTAATTCCACCAGGAACATCGAGAGGCGTCGGGTTCGGGTCGCTTCGGGATCCGAAACGGCTGTGATGACGCCCAGATCGGCGATATAACCGTTGGTGACATATGCCTTGGTTCCACTCAGCCGCCAGCCGCCCTCGGTTTTTTCGGCTGTCATCGATATGCCGGCCACATCGCTGCCGGCCATGTTTTCGGTATTTCCGAGACACATCAGGGTTTCACCGCGCGCAGCCTGCCGGCCGTAGCGTTGTTTCAGTCGATCCGAACCGAACAGATAGAGCCCTATAAAGCCGAGATTCACGTGAGCCAGTACGGCAATGGCCACACCGGGGGACAACTTCGCCAGTTCCTCGTTGATCAACGCTTCCCTGAGCGTCGACGTCTTCACGAGACCACCGTCTTTCCACTGAATGCCAAGCCAGCCATCACAACCCATTTGGCGGTAAAATTCCGCCGGCACCTCCCCGCCTTTGTACCATGACGACAGGTGCGGTTTAAGATGGGTCACAAGAAAACGGCCAAAGTTTTCGGCGTCGCCGCCGAGATCTTCCGGTATGTTGAAATCCATGTGAAAAACCTCCAGCGCAAGAGGGTATGTCAATGCATGCAGACACTCACATATATCAGCAGTCGGGGAGTTTTTCCCGCAAATGCTGCACCAGAGCGGAGGGAATGATCAGCAGCGAAAGAGGGCACTGTCTGAATGAATTAGGCAGCCTTGGGAAAGAAAAGTAGCAACCCCGGATCTTAATTTGAGACCACAGATGGCAAAGTGAGTTTAACAATTTTATTTTATTATGAAAACCTTTTCTTTCCTTAGGCTGCCTTATGCATGAGTTTGCGCGCTGAAGTCGCTGATCATTCCCTCCGCTCCCGGT
>JBATHN010000009.1:0-3248 GCA_049666885.1 Desulfobacterales bacterium | reverse complement strand
ATATAAAAAAGGGAGTTATGCGATTCGCCTAACTTCCTTTTTTAATTTTGTATCCGTCGAAATTTCAACTTGCAACTCCTACTTGACAGGCATATGAACACCACTGCATTCATAAAAAAGATGACTTGACAACTCGATAATTGATGCTATGATGCCAGCATGAGAACAACACTAACCCTAGATGACGATTTGGTGCGAGAGCTGCGTGAGAAGGCCCACAAAACAGGATCTCCTTTCAAAGAGGTCGTCAATAAAGCTATCAGAGCCGGTTTAGAGCATATAGATAGACCCAAGCAGATAAAGCCTTATAAGTGTAAGGCTTATTCCCTTGGATATCCGCCCAGTGCAGACCTCGACCATTCACTGAATCTTGCAGATCGTTTGGAATCAGAAGAAATCGCACGGAAGCTCTCGTTACGCAAATGAAAATTGTCGATATCAATTTGTTGATATATGCTATCAATAAAGATACCCCTCATCATTCTAAGGCAAAGAAATGGCTCGAGGATTCCCTGTCAAGCGATGAATCTTTCGGTCTTGCCTGGATTGTCATTTTAGGCTTTCTGCGAATTGTTACAAATGGCAGGATTATGCCGACGCCACTAATGCCTGAGGTTGCAATAGACTTTGTTAACGATTGGCTCCAACAGCCGCCTTCTGTGACTATTGTACCGTCTCATCAACACTGGTCAATTTTCAAAGAACTTCTCATGCCCCTTGGAACTGCTGCCAATTTAACGTCCGATGCTCATCTTGCCGCCCTGGCCATTGAACATGGTGCCCGTCTTTATTCAACAGATAATGATTTCAGGCGTTTTCCATCGTTGCGATGGACAAATCCAATCGAATAAAATATTCCTATTATCTAATTCCGCTTCATTTTCTTCCTGGCCCTTCGGTGCACTACGACTCTTGACCCACCTTTAGGGAAGGGGCCCGTCGTCATCGTCTTTGTCGTCGAACAACACCTCAGCCATGGCCATGGCTTCATAGGCTGCCTCGGTGATGTCCCTGTCCTCGCACTTGATCAGGTCAACCAAGAGTTCCGCCGCCTATTGCGGACGGCTGCTGGCGACCGCTTCGATGGTGGCCAGCAGCAGGTCTTTGTCCGTTTCTTCTGCGGTGATCAGACCTGCAATGTGCGACCAGGTGGCATCCACTTCCCAGTTTCCCGCGGCGCAAACCGCCTGGTAGTGAATGTACTGGTTATCGGCTTTCAGCGCCTCGAGAATCTGGTCTTTGAACTGTTTGAGAGTAACCGACTGTTTGCGGGCAAAACCGGTGGGGGAGCCCGACTGTTGATGAATAGATGCCGCTGCTGTCACGAGAATTTGTTAAGCTTGAGTGCTCAAAAATGTTTCGAGAAAAAATCAGCGGCATGTGATGTGATGATTGGGTGGTGATGGAAAATTGTGCCCAAATTGTGCCCGTCAAGGTCAAACAGTTCCATTTGATTTGCCTTAGAAAAGCTTGACAATTAAAATTTTACGCATAAAATATGCGTAAGAATCAAAAGGGGGATTTGCAAATGAAGACGGCAAGTGTAGGAGAAATCCAAAAAAACTTTAGCAGAATTCTAAATCAGATAAAGGCCGGGGAAGAAATAGCAGTTACAAAGAGAGGAAAACCGGTCGCTAAAATAAGTGCTATAGGGCCTAAAGAAAAAATCGATTGGCCTGATTTTTACGGCGAGGCAATCGAATTAAAAGGAAAATCTGTTGGTGAGATCGTTATTGAGGGTAGGGAGGATCGGTTTTAGTGGTTTACGTGGATACGAGTATAATCGTAAAACTCTATATTAAAGAAAAATATTCTCGGAATGCTTCCAACTGGCTGAAGGAGAACAATGAAGCCGTTCCGTTGACGAGTTTTCATGAATTGGAATTCATCAACGCTATCCATCTAAAACTCTTCAGGATTGAAACAACCCCTCAAACAATCCGCCAAATCATGGCCAGATTCGACGAACACGAAAAAAAGGGAATTTATTATCGACCGCCATTGGATTGGTCTGCGGTATTCATCCATGCCATTGATTTGTCCAAAACACATTCGGCAAGCTTAGGGTCGAGAGCCTTGGACATTCTTCATGTTGCTTCAGCTTTATCGATTCATGCCGATAAATTTCTGACGTTGGACGACAGACAGTCCCAGCTGGCCGATCTTGCCGGGTTGAAAATTGTAAATATTTTTCAAACAGCTAAATAATCTTAGGGTGTTAGGGTACTCAGGGTATTGCCTTAATCTCCCCGTGTCGGCAGTTCGATTCTGTCCCTCGGCACCAAGAATTTTTTTATAGGGGGTTGGCTATTTATTTTGCTGGCCCCTTTTCTTTTGGCTGATATAGTTTGATTTGCAGATAGGCACAATTACGGGCATAGTGTAAGACTTGGAGAAAAAAAAAGGGGTCAAAGCGGCAGCTAACCCCTTGTCGTTATTGGAGCCACCTTGCGGAATCGAACCGCAGACCTACGCATTACGAGTGCGTTGCTCTACCAGCTGAGCTAAGGTGGCGTTTTGCCGGCACCGCGTAAGCGTTCACAGGGCACCGCATCTGCTTTATTGTCGGTCGCTTGAAGTACAAAAGTACGTCTGCGCGCCCGACGCCTTGCATCTGCGGCACCCTGTAAACGCTTACAATTAGGTGGTTTAAAGCGCATCGGATTTTGCAACCCTGTGAACGGTTACGGTACATGTGCCAGCTGCCGGTATGGCGCCGAAAGCCGGCCCGCTCTGCCGGCGGGCTTTAAAAATAAGGGATTAGATACGTTTTTTATGACACAAAATCAAGAAAAAATGTCTGTGCAGGAATTGATCGAGCGGCTTCCGGGCCGCAGTACCGGCATCGACTGCACCGGACTGACAGGTGCGAGTGCCGCATATCTTGTGTCCCGGCTGCGAACAGAGTTGGGAATGCCCATTTTTCTCTTGACCAGCTCACAGAAGGCGATCGACAGCCTGACAGAAGACCTGCGTTTTTTCTTGCCGCCGTCTTCGGTGCCGGTGTCGATATTTCCGCCATACAACATTTCGCCGTTCAAGTTCATCGCCTATCACAACGAGACGGCTGCCAGACGCATCGAGACCCTGTACCGACTGGTGGCCGTCGATGCCCCGCCGCTGGTCATTACGTCCATCGAAGCCCTGCTGCAAAAAGTCATTCCCCGCCGGGAACTCGTCAACTTTGCCGAACTGATCATGGCTGGAGAAGGTTGCGAACGCGATCGACTGGTCGAAAAGCTCGTTGC
>JBATHN010000008.1:0-9117 GCA_049666885.1 Desulfobacterales bacterium | reverse complement strand
GCTTATCTGCACCCGGCCATTCAAGTTTCCGGCGATTTCTACGACGTTTTCGAGTTGTCCGCCCATCACCTCGGTCTGGTAGTGGCCGATGTCTGCGACAAGGGGATCGGTGCGGCTCTTTTCATGGCGCTTTTTCGCAGCCTCATCCGCGTGTACACCTTGGAGATCGAGACATCGACCGGATCGTCGGCCCAGGCAGTCGGAGCCGGCGGCTTCGGCGTCCTTAAGGCGGTCCGCGACACCAACTCCTACATTGCCCGTCATCACGGGAAATTGGGCATGTTCGCCACCATGTTCGTCGGCGTGCTCGACGTAACGACCGGCAATTTGACCTATATCAACGCCGGACACGAACCGCCGATCATTTTGACCGCAGAGGGTGAAATCGTCATGCTCCGGCCGACCGGTCCGGCGGTGGGCCTTTTACCGAAAATGAATTTCATTTCCAGACAGGTTCAGCTCAACCAGGACGATATCTTACTCGCCTTCACGGATGGTGTGACAGAGGCCAGATCACCGGCGGATGAAATCTTGGGACGGGAGCGGCTTCAATCGATCCTCAGAAAAAGATACTCTTCGGCTGCTGAAGTCATCGACCACATCAAGAGCGTCACATTCGAACACCTCGGTCAGGCCCCGCAAAACGACGACATCACCCTTCTGTGCGTGCGTCGAAAAACCGCAAATTGATTCGAGCCGGGTTTTCTGTTCGTCACCGCATTCATGCGATATACTATTCTTCGATTCTTGGTGAACCTTTACATGGAGCCGGGTGACCGGATTTTAAAGTGGTCAACTTTGTGAGCGCATTGGCAAGCATTGAACCGAACAACAAATAGGCTTTGGTCGAACTCGGCATTTTGGATTTTAAGGTTCAATCTTTTTTGAAGTCTCAGCCTTGTTCGGTTTTATGCTTGCTTTTGCGCGAGTTTTGAGCGCTTTAAAATCCGGTTACCCGGCGTAATCTGCAGGATTATAATTCGTCACCAAAATTTCTGTAGACCGTTACCCCTTCTTGACCCGTCCCCTCATTAATGCTATCGGAAGTCCAAGCGCAAGGATTCGCCGGGTCGCGGACTTAAGTGGCCGTGCACAACGCTTAAACCCTCCTTTCGGATTCCTTGCGCTTTCAACATCTTACTCAAACGGGCCATGAAAAATGGAGGAAAACCGTAACCGGCGGTGGCTGATTATCGGATTTTTTTTGTTGATCGGATTGCTGTTTGTCGGATTCATCTATACGGCCGTGGTGGGACCCCGGAGCATGCAATCCCAGCAGCGACTGGAGAGTGCCGTCTCGAGCTATGAAAACAAAATGAGGATCCGATCTGACGAGAAGACCGTCATTTTGTCACTGGGTCAGGTGATATCGGTCGGCAAAATAAAGATGATCTACCGTGGGCTCGAAGGTGACCGGATCAACGTCGACGTCATCATCCCGGAACTCGACCCGGAAACGGCCTACCATCACTCGATTCATGAATCGGAAGCGAAAAAGGGTCTCAAATTAGGCGGACAGAATTTCGAGGTGATATCCGCCGGCGAAACCAAACTGCGCCTCAACAGAATCAAGCGATAATGGTGCCATGATACCCGAGCCCAGGATTCGAAACAACATCTGTGTCAACGCCCACCCGCTGGGTTGCACCGCCCAGGTACGCGCGCAGATCCAATATGTGCGAGCCCGTGAAAAAATCGACGGCCCCAAAAAGGTTCTGGTGGTCGGTGCCTCAAACGGGTACGGGTTAGCCGCCAGAATCGTCTCAAGCTTCGGCTCGGGCGCCGCCACGATCGGTATCGGCTATGAAAAAAGCGGCAGCGCGCACCGCACTGGAACGGCCGGTTGGTACAACATCGAGGCCTTCCGCAAAGAGGCCGAAAACGAAGGCCTGGGGGCCTGGAACATAAACGCAGACGCGTTCGCGGAGGAAACAAAAACAGATGTCGCCCGGCTGATCAAGGAAAAACTCGGCTGCATCGACTTTCTCGTTTACAGCATAGCGGCCCCGCGGCGGATGGATCCTGCGACCGGTGAGATCTATTCCTCGGTGATCAAGCCGATCGGGGAGCGGTTCACTGCCAAGACGGTCGATTTTCTCACCGGCAAGGTCGAGGTGGTCACGGCTGAACCGGCCACCGCAGAAGAAGTCCAGCAGACCGTGAAGGTAATGGGAGGGGAAGACTGGCTCCTGTGGTTGAAAAAACTGCGCGCGGCCGATCTTCTGGCGCCGGGCTTTCTGACCGTGGCCTTCTCCTATATCGGTTCGGTACACACCCGGGCTCTTTACCGCGACGGAACCATCGGTGCCGCCAAGAAGGACCTGGAGCAAAAAGTGGTCGCCATCAACCGGCTGCTGGCGCCGCTCGGCGGAAAGGCCCTGATCAGCGTCAACAAGGCCCTGGTGACCAGGGCCAGTGCGGTGATCCCGGCCGTGCCGCTCTACATCGCCCTTCTCTACCGGGTCATGAAGGCCGGCCACCTGCACGAAGGGTGCATCGCACAGATGTACCGGCTCTACCACGACCACCTCTTCAGCGACCAACCCCCGCGCGTGGACGAAAAAGGCCGCATCCGCATCGATGACTACGAAATGCGACCGGATGTGCAGCAGAAGGTCTCCGCACTCTGGGAAAAAGTCGACGCCGGCAACATCAGGGAACTGGCCGACATCGATGGACTGCGGCAGGAATTCATGCGGCACCACGGGTTCGACATGCCGGGCATAGACTACACCCGGGAGATCGCTCCGGCAGATTTGTAAACAGACGGCGCTCGGACCGGGATTCCAAGCGGGGCTGTTGGTTAGCGAGTTTCCGTCCATAAATGGCCCTTTTCAGCAATGTCAGCGTCAATCACGCCAAGGCGTGACAGGTCTGGAATCGCTTGTGCGGCATACACGAGTACGCCTCCGCGCAATGCCGCAGATTTCCTTGAAGTTGCAGAAAATTGCACATTTCTGGATCGGAAACAAAGCAGTGCTCTTAATGAAACCGCGGATGGGCACTATCGAGCGGATCTCGAAGTCAGTGACGGACCTTTATCCCCCGAAGGTTTTCTGCAGAGGGCGGTGCGTAAATGACTTGGCGTCCGCGCCCGCATAGTCCGCGACGATGTGGCCGTTGCCGATCAGCCGCCATTTGTAGATCACCAACCCTTCCAGTCCCACCGGTCCGCGGGCGTGGATTTTGCTGGTGCTGATGCCGACCTCGGCCCCCAACCCGTAACGGAAGCCGTCGCTGAACCGGCTGCTGCAGTTGAGAAAAACGTCGGCCGCATCGACGGTGTCCATGAAGCGCACCCCTCTGCCGCGGTCGGCGGTCACGATCACATCGGTGTGGCCCGAACCGTAGCGGTTGATGTGAGCGATCGCCTCCTCCAGACCGGCCACGACCTTGACCGACAGGATCTGGTCGAGATACTCCGTGCGCCAATCCTCGGCCGTGGCCGGTATGACGTCGATCAGCTTGAGGGTCTCTTCACAACCCCTGATCTCGACCCCCTTATCTTCCAGGACGGCTTTGATCTGCGGCAGAAAGGTGCCGGCGATCTCCCTGTGCACCAAAAGGGTCTCGGCCGCGTTGCACACCGCCACATACTGGCACTTGCTGTCCATGGCGATCCGGAGGGCCTTGGCGAGATCGGCCTTCTTGTCGACATACACGTGACAGATGCCGTCGGCATGACCCAGGACCGGAATCCGGGTGTTTTCCATGATGTGTTGAACGAAGGCATTGCTGCCGCGCGGAACGATCAGGTCGATGCTGTCGTTCAGCCGCAGCATTTCCGCCACGTCGGCGCGGGTCTCCAGCAGGGTCAGCCAACCGGCGGGAATCCCAGCCTTTTCACCGGCCGCGGCGATGACTTCCGCCAGGATGCGGTTGGTTTCGGCCGCCTCGCTGCCGCCTTTTAAAAGGACGGCGTTGCCGCTCTTGAGGCACAGGGAGGATATCTGGACCAGGGCGTCGGGCCTGGATTCGAAAATCACCCCGATCACGCCGATGGGGCAGCTCACCTTGTAGAGCTCGAGCCCCTCGTCCAGCTCCATCGCGTGCAGCGTTACCCCAACCGGGTCGGCCAGCTTGATCAGGCTGGCCAGGCCGTCGCACGCCTCTTTGATCTTGTCCTCATCGAAACGCAGCCGTTTCAACAGGGGCGCAGACAGTTTTTCCTTTTCGGACCGTGCCAGGTCGGCCCGGTTGGCCGAGCTGATGTCGGCCGCACGCTGCGTCAGCGCCCGCGCGATTTCGGCCAGGGCCTCATTTTTTTGCGCGCTTTCGACCGCCGCCAGTTGAATGGCGGCCTGCTTGGCCTTAACCGCTGCTTGATTGATGTTCACGTGTCTCTCTTTCTATAGTCTTTAAGTTTCCTCGTCGATCAAACTGGGCGGCCAGAGGCAGTGCTCATATGAAACTAGCCAAAGGCAAGGTTTCTTTATTGATCAAACTGGTCGCTTTTCAGGCCAGCGGCTGGGCTGAACCCTGAACCCAAGGGGTTCCAGGTTCACCGTTCCCCGTTCAGGGTTGAAGGATTGAAGTCCCTCATTGAACGCTGAACGCTGAACCCAGATCCCTGAATCATGAATCCCGCCTGGACGGGAAACCGTTCAACCAAGGTTGGTATCTGCCGGGTTGAAGCCGCAATTCACTTCGGCAATTTGGCGCTTCGGCGGAAAGTTAACATCCGGTCTCATTCCGAGACCCAATCACCTCTACAAGGATCAGTCCCGGAATTCAATACAATAACGGAAATTTCCAGAACCCCGACAAACATTATCGGGTAAGGAAGAGAAAAACAAAAAATTCCATCGGATCGAACGTTTCTACGGCAGTTTCACCCGTAGCTTCACGATTCCTGACAACGTCGATGAAAGTATAATCGAAGCATCCTTCAAAGATGGGATGCTTACCCTCACAATTCCTAAAACTGAGGAAGCCAAGCCCAAGGCAATTGATGTAAAGATTAAAGATCAAGTCTGAAAAGAACTGCGTCAACCGTCACGATTGGATAGCCCTTCATCGGTGAAGGTTTTGTTTTGAACCGGCAGGTTGACCTTTATTTGGGTGCCCCGTCCTTCGCGGCTCGAAACCTCAAAATCTCCACCCAGCATCCGGGCCCTGAACGCCATGGCGGTTAACCCCATCCCTTTTTTCTTCTCATTTTCAAGCCGCATCGCAGGTACGTCGAAACCTTTCCCGTCGTCCTCGATCGTCAAAGAAATCCGGTCGTCGTCTCGACGGAGGTCGATCCGAACCCGGCATGCCCCGGCATGCTTATTAATGTTGGTCAACGCTTCCTGCACGATACGATAGAAAACAATGCCGGTATTCCGGTCGAACGTGTTATTGATAGAGCCGAAGTCGGCGGTGATCTGCAAGCGTTTATGTTCGGAAAAATCGCGGATCATACAGTTCAGTGCAGCTTCCAAACCCAAATGCTCCAACAGATCCGGATTCAATCCATACGCCAAGTTTTTGATATTATTGGTAACTTTATCGATGAACTGCAGCACCCACTCAGATTCCGCCTTCAACCCCGGCTGATCCTTACGCAGACGATTTCGGATGGCCGTCATTTTAATTTTAAGCACGTTGAGGTCTTGACCCGTCTGGTCATGCAGTTCCATCGCGATGCGGCGCTGCTCTTCTTCCTGCACCGTTATCAGCCGACTGGATAAAAAATTCAACTCCTCTGCCATCCGCTTGACTTCTTCCTGGGCCATGATGCGCTTCAAGACCAGGGCGAGTTGGCCGGCCACGCTTTCCAGCATTTCCACCTCTGACAGGGGAAACATGTTCTCGCGCCTGTCGGCCAGGTGGAACAGTCCCATAATATCGTTTCCGATTGAAATCGGTACCAGAGCCACGGATTCGTATCCGTAGGCATTGCAGACATTCCTGGTGTCGCCCTTCTGCCGATCGGAAACCGTCGATAGAAATTTCGTGGTCGCATTGATGTAAAAAGAGCCGCCCATCGTAAAAAACGGTTGCTCAGGGTTCGTGGTGCCTTTGATGACGCTGATGCACATGCAGCGGTCCGTATGAAGAGAGAGGGGGCTTTCGGATTCATAGAAGCTGCGGTTGAAACCCTCATACGCCTGGTAAGGGATGTTTCCGTGCTCGTCAAGCATCCTGATGCCGACCGCCTCGCAACCCAAAAACGATTTGATTTCTCGAATGAACCCTTCGAGAACCGGACGGGTTTGCGTCGCGTTGCCGGCGATTTGTAGACAGCGTCGAATTAGTTCTTTTTTTTTGGATTGTTGCACTTTCACGCTGATATCGATGAGGGCGGTACGAATTTTTTCGTTCCCACCTGGTTCCGAACGAAAGACCAGGCTATTAAGCTGGACCTCAAAGGAGGTCTTGTCCTTCCGCATCATTCGGAGTTCGCAGATGGCCTTTTCGTCGGATTCCGAATACCGGACCCGATTGGGATGAAAAGCGTTCTGGCTGTCATGATGGATGAAATCCGTGATGAAGCGGCCGAGCCTGCCCTATTTTTTCCCTACACCAACGAACCTGCGCCAGCGTCATCGACCTAAGCTCATCGACACTGCCCGCGCCGGGTTTTTTTTAGGGATGCGATTGGTGAGGATGCAGATGATCTGCCCGGCTTTAAGGTGTAAAACGGATTCGAAGTTCAGGCCTCTCTTACGGCAGTTCGAAACCGTTGCCTGTTGGTTTTTCCTAAGGAGCAATGTAAGGGGAAAAATTCGATAGGGCCTTCCCATCGTCGCGAAACCGGTCCCGATTCTTTCCGCCGTCTGTAATAAGTCTGTTCCTATTCGGCAATGGTTCGATCGAGTCACCGTGTTCTGTTCAGGAAGAAAGCAAAGATGATCAGAAACACACGATCAATCGGTAAAAACATAGCGCATGCCCAGTTCATAAGCTAGTCCGTCTTCGTCCATGACCTCCTCGACCCAGCGCACCTCGGCCAATCCCATTGCCCTGACACGGGGGTAATCTTCACTGATTTCCGGTGGCGGAAAATCGAGCGTTCGCACGATAAGGGTTGTGCCGGGTTTGAAAGCCTTTCTTGAAATCAGCACCATTCCGCCGGGGGTGTGCTTGACCGATTTGGCCGTAAAGACGTCGCTTCTGCCCGAAAGCTTGATGCACTCGGCATGCAGCGTCCACGACTTGCGGCATTCCGCACATTCTTCCAGTTGAGTGTTCATAAGTCACCTGCCTGCCTGAAGTCCGTTGAATCGACACCGGATATCAGGTGGATTGTCCTGCTGTTGGGTTCGGGTATCGTAGTCGAGAAAGATTCCGTCCTAATCCCCTGTCAACCGTTCGAACGTCTCGCGCACCCTCTTGCAATCGATGCAGTGCGTGGTGACCGGCCGGGCTTTGAGCCGCTTTACCGCGATTGGTTCACCGCACATCTCACAAATGCCGAATGTGCCGTCGTCGATCCGTTTGAGCGCATTTTTGATTTTACGGATGAGCTTGCTTTCACGGTCGCGCATGCGCAAGGTGAAGTTGCGATCGATTTCGAGGGCTGCCCGATCGATGAGATCGGATGAATTGACCGACGCGTCCATCAAGCCGACAATAGCGTGATCCGCCTGCCGCAGAAGCTGTTCCTGCCAGTCGTTCAACACCTTTCTGAAATAAGACAACTCTGATTTTTTCATGCTGCCTCCGCCGGTGTCTGAGTTTCTACCGACTTAGGGTTCACGAAAAGATAAGATCGCAATTTTAGGCGTCGAGGCGCCGGCCTGGCAAGGCACGAAAACGCAGGAATATCCAGATATTCCGAGTTTTCGCAACGCGGCCAGACGGGATGCATCGGCGTTCAAAATGTGAAGTTATTTTTGAGTGAGCCCTTACTTTCCCGGTGCCGCCGCGGCGGCTCATTCTTCTGCCAAGGCCTCTTTGAATCGACCCTTATAATCGATATCGATGGCCCCTTTGCTCATTTCGGCGATGTGCGCCCTGAAGATATCCGATCCGAAGGTGTTGACCGTTCTCAATCCATCGGTATCGATGGTGATCTTGCGGGCAGCCCCGCCCTTCTTCTCGATGACGTTGAGCAGTCTGAAGGCCGACGTGCCGTCGAAATCCCCGAGAATCTTGAGATTGAGTCGTTTCATATCGCCGCCGATGACATCCACGCGAAAATTATTGGCCATACCGGGTAACCTCCTTGCAGAAAATGGCGTTTTTCTGGCTAAAAAACTGATTAGTGCATTTAATGAAACCATGAGTTTTGATTTGTTCAAATCGGTTGTGTTATCCGATAACGGCTACGGCCTACGCCCGGATAGCAAGGGCAGGTCTCCGGCAATTTTATCAATTCGAGAACATCGAGCAGTTCTTCGAAGCCAAAAGGTTTGAATATCCACCCGTCGACATGGGGGGAGCCCATTTCCGCAGCCACCTCGGATTGACACAACCCGGTCATGATCAGGACTTTTGCCTTCGGGAAATTGTCCTTAACGAGAGCGGCCAACTGGCAGCCGTTTAACTTCGACATGTTGAATTCGCTGACAACGAGGTCGAATGGCATGTTCGAGAGACTGTTGACCGCCGCCTGGCAATCATGTGCGGTGCTGACACGGCAGCCGAGGGCCTTGAACATCATCGCCACAACCTCGAGGATGGCGGTGTGGAAGTCGACAACCAACACCCTCAAAGGAATGCCATCGACCAAATCCTGCCGGCCGTTCGGGGCCGTCCTCCGGATTGACCCAAGTTCCCTTTTCCTTCTCGATGCGACCGGTTCCCGCACCGAACGGTCGTACAACCACCCCGTCACGGCTTTTCGGTGTGCCGACGATTTGCTGTTTACCATCCTGCGTCTCCCCGGAATATCGACCACAGCAAGTTTGTGGCCGCATCACCGCTGCGATTTTCTCTTCCCGGCCTTCAGCCGCTATTCGTCCAGCACCCCGCTGTCGTCTTTTTTTACCGCCCGACCCTTTTCCGCCAGGGCCAGGCAATATTCACGCCAGGGACATGTGCGCCTGCAATCCGAAACAGTTTTTCCAAAGCAGTCCGGATTGCCTTCGAGACGCTGGATGGACCGAATAAGGTGCGGTACATCCGGCACGGCGGCGCATTTGGATTTATTCTTTCCTTTTTTGGGGCGCCGATTCGAAAATCTCG
>JBATHN010000007.1:0-6509 GCA_049666885.1 Desulfobacterales bacterium | reverse complement strand
CGTTCGAGACCAAGCCATGCTTATCACAAAGCCGGCCGGTGAAAGGATCCGCGATGAACTGCTGAAGATTTTGGAAACGGGCCGTGCGGCAGACGCAATCACACAAATGACTGACTGCGGCCTGCTGTCGGTCATGTTTCCCGAACTTGCGGCGTTACGCAGCGAACGGCCGGATCAAAAACCGCGTTGTGACCGCTTCGAACATACCCTGAAGGCCATTTCTGAAATCGAAAACCTGCTGGCCGATCCGCGAACCGTCATCCCTTCCGATATCGATCCGACGGCTTGGTCGTTGGCCTCTATCCCGGCCGCCCATTTGAAAGTGGCAATTCTTCTGCACGAACTCGTTCGACCGTCGGCCGACCGGAATGATTTGCATCGGTTTCAGAAACCTCCCGTTGACTGCGACGCCGTGAAAACAATCTGCGCCCGAATCAAATTGTCCAACCGTCAAACGCATTACGTCGATGTCATCGCTCGAAAACACCGCTGGCCGCTTTTGCTGTTCGAGGCTCACCGACGCAAACGGTTGTCCGACAGGGCGGTCAGCCGCTTTTTTATGATGGGCGGTGACAAAACACCGGACCTTTTTCTTCACGCTGCCGCCGATGCTGCCGGTGGAACCTGCGAAATCGGGCATCAGGAGCAGGCATTCGTTGGCTTTGCGCGGGGTTTGCTGCGACGTTATTTCACCGATTTTTTGCCCCGCAAAAATTCACCACCGCTTCTGACCGGAAGGGATCTGATAGAAATCCTTGGGCTGCAACCCGCACCTTTCTTCAAGTCTCTGCTGACCCGCATCGAAGCCGACCGTCTCGCCGGTCGCCTGCAAACAAAAGACGAGGCAATCAGCCGGGTCAAAAAAATGCTGCAACGCCAGCCGGCCCCGCTGCGCTGACCGGCGCACCGGTGGGCTCAGTGTCTATCCTTAACTGATCGATTCCAAGTTCAGCACTGCCTCAGGCTGCCGCTTCCAGTTTGATCGAAGAGGAAACGTTGAAGCTTCGGTGAAAAATTTTAAATCGCAAATAAAAAAGGTTTCTTCTTTACCGAAGAAACCTTTTTTACAGGTGGGTGTGGCATTAATGTGACTTGACGGCGTCCAGCTTCTTGAAAATCTTGTCCCTGATTTCATCGACCTTGCCGATGCCCTCGATCCGGATGTATTTCGGGGCGGCCGGAACGCCGGAAGCCTCCCATTTCTTATAATAACCGATCAGGGGTTCGGTCTGGTTGTGGTACACATCCAGGCGCTTGCGAACCGTCTCCTCCTTGTCATCGTCCCGTTGAATCAGCGGCTCGCCCGTGACATCGTCCTTGCCTTCCACTTTAGGCGGGTTGAAGGTGACGTGATAGGTGCGGCCGCTGGCCAGGTGAACCCGCCGCCCGCTCATGCGCTTGATGATCTCCTGGTCCGGTACATCGATGTCAACTACGGCGTCGATCACAACCCCGGCATCTTTCATGGCATCCGCCTGCGGTATCGTCCGCGGGAAACCATCGAACAGAAACCCTTTCTTGCAATCGGGCTGCGTGATCCGCTCCTTAACCAGCCCGATGATGACATCGTCCGGCACGAGTCCGCCGGAATCCATAACCGCCTTGGCTTTCTTGCCCAGTTCGGTCCCGGCCTTGACAGCCGCCCGGAGCATGTCGCCAGTGGAAATCTGCGGTATCTGGTATCTTTCCTTGATGTAATTGGCCTGGGTTCCTTTGCCCGCTCCGGGGCCACCCAACAAAATCAGACGCATCTTTTTTCCTCCTTTTTATTTAGTCGATCTTATCCAAACGTGGCCTCTACATTATCGCCCGAATCACGGAAACTATTAAAAAGACAACGTCCGGGGTAAAACGCAGTCCTCACCGGAGGTGCTGCGTCAACGGCAATCGAGCCGGTTTGGTTGATGTGCGCAGTGGCAGTGGGCTCCATATGACCCAAAACCCGCAGGCCTGTCAAGTCAATTATGTGCGATGCGGCGACCCTGCCGCCGGTTTAAGGGCCCCGGCAAAAAATAATTCCACCTCTTGCTTGTCTTATGGCCCGTCTACGGCGTTACATCCACCTACACGTATCCCGCGATATGCGCAGGTGGATATGCCTTGTAGACAAACCATAATCCGGCGCAATCATGTGGAATTATTTCTTACCGTGACCCTAAGGCTGCGGTTTACCGGGCGACGACATTGCGGCGCCGGGTGGAAATATTTCTGGAGGTGATTATTTTTTACTTGCGCATCAGGAAAGCTTGAGTTATATGTGCTTGTTTATTGAAGACTTGGGCAAATTGACCAACCATCGGTTCGCACTTCAGCGCAAAATGCCGCTCGATGGACAGAAGGGGGCGAGATAGTTGAAGGAAATCACAGTCAAGGTCTACGACAACGATATTGAAAAGGCCATGCGCATTCTGAAGAAGAAGATTCAAAATGACGGCCTCTTCAAACGGCTCAAGCTGAAAAAGAGCTATGAAAAACCGAGTGAGTTCCGCCGTAGAAAAGCGCGGGAAGCCTTGCGAAGAGAACGACTGGCCGCTTCGCGAAAAAACCGGTATCGCCGATAACGATCCAGGCCTTTTGTTTCGAGCCCGGCAGGGGAAAATCCCGCCGGGTTTTTTATCATCACGTCCATGGGCGATTCTTACCAAACCTGCTTGAATGAAATGTACGCGCTGCGGCGCTTCGGTATCAAGCTCGGCCTCGACACCATCCGTCGCATACTGGCCGGTTTGGGCAATCCCCAGGAACACTTCAAAGCCATTCACGTGGCTGGAACCAACGGCAAGGGTTCCGTGGCCGCCACCCTGGCCTCGATCCTGAACGCCTGTGGCTTGCGGACCGGTTTGTACACATCGCCTCACCTGGTGCGATTCAACGAAAGAATCGTGGTCGATCGGCAACCGATAAGCGACGAAAACGTATTGTCCGCCTATCGGGCCGTCAAAACCGCAGCAAAGGTCGACCGCGAACCGACTTTCTTCGAGTTCGCGACCGCCATGGCCTTCCATGAATTCAAATGCCGGAGGGTCGAGTGGGCCGTTGTCGAAACCGGCATGGGCGGCCGGCTCGATGCGACCAACATCATCCATCCGGCCCTATCGATTATCACCAACGTTTCTCTGGAGCACCGCGAGTATCTCGGGCGCCGGATTTCTCAAATCGCCGGCGAAAAGGCCGGCATCATCAAAACGGGGGTGCCGGTCGTCACGGCCGTCCGACAGAAGACGGCCATCGCAGTGGTCGAATCGGTCGCAGCGAAGCACTCCGCACCGTTGTTCCGCCTGGGCAAGGATTTCCGGATGCGTCGCAGCGCCGCGGACACGGTTACCTATTCCGGCCTTAACGTCCGTTGGCGGGGGCTAAAGACCGCTCTCAGGGGGGTTCACCAGGTGGAAAACACCGCTCTGGCTTTGGCGGCCTGCGAAGTTCTATCGCCGGTAATCAACGCCATAGACACGGAATGCCTGCAGAAGGGACTCGCCGAGACCCGCTGGCCGGGCCGTTTGGAGCAGGTTCTGGACCGGCCGCTGACCCTGCTCGATGGTGCACACAACCTGATCGCCGCCCGAACACTGGGCCGATATCTCAAAACCGGTCTTGCCGGCCGCGCCATTACACTGGTCATCGGCATCCTGGATGACAAACCCTATCGGGAAATTCTATCAGCCCTGGTGCCGCACTGCCGGCGGGTTATTCTGACGCGTCCCAAGATCGACCGTGCCTTGCAGCCGGAGAAACTGATCCAGATGGCAAACGAACTGACTGCCGATTGGAGCATCATCCCTGATGTAGCCGAAGCCGTGTCCCACGCCATCACGTCTTCAGCACCCGATGATGTCGTCCTCATCGCCGGGTCTCTCTATGTGGTCGGTGAAGCCAAGGCCGCGCTTGAAAATCAAGCACCACCGGAGCCGGTTTAAGACGAAAATAGAAACTTGAAACTTGAAACTTGAAACTCAGAACTCGCAACTCGAGGTGACGCCTCCGCCCGGATAACCGGTTGCGCGTCGTGGCTGGAACTCGGCGTCTGCTTGGTTTTAGGTGCTTGACATTCGACCCGCAATCCATTAACTCACGGTTACCCCTTATCCACCATGCGCCCGTAGCTCAGGGGATAGAGCGTCAGCCTCCGGAGCTGAAAGCCGCTGGTTCGAATCCAGCCGGGCGTACCATTGAAAACAAGGACTTGGATCTTATCCAGGTCCTTTTTATTTTCTCCCCAGGTGCACAGGTGGCAGTGTCGTATCGTTTGTGATATGCAAATGCTGCTGCTCGCCGATTTTTATGCATGAACAAGGGCGTCACAATTTGCCGTTCGATTCAAAGCGTGGACTCAATCCATAAGGCAAACCAGATAAAAAAACCGATCTACACCGTCTCTCGGGCCAAGCGTCGGCCGGAATTGTTGGGGCTGTGGAATGGTCCGGCCTGGTACGAAGTCCCTTGCCTGGTCATCGCTTCCTTCCGGCCGGAAGGAAGCGGGCATCGCCCGGTCACGCGGGTCAAGCTCGCCTATAACCTCAATGGGCTCTTCGGTTTGTTTCAGGTGCACGACAACTATGTGCGGTGCCTCCGGACCCGGTTTCAGGACACAGTTTACAAGGACAGTTGCGTTGAATTCTTCGTCCAACCAAAACCCGAAAGCGGATATTTTAACTTCGAGTTCAACTGCGGCGGCGCTTTACTGGCGTCATACATCACCGATTCGACACGCATGCAGAATGGTTTCAAAGCCTGTACGCCTTTATCTGAAACAGACGCCCGCCGCCTCCGCATTTTCCACTCGATGCCGACTGTGGTCGAGCCGGAATTGACTGATGAAACCACCTGGCGTATCGAATTCTTCATTCCGTTTGCCCTGTTCGAAGCCTACGTCGGTCCAATCACCATTGATAAAGGGAACATGTGGCGCGCCAATTTCTTCAAGTGCGGCGACGACACGTCACATCCCCACTGGGGCGCCTGGTCCCCGGTCGACGAATTGAACTTTCATCTGCCACGCTGCTTCGGCAGGCTTGGCTTTGCGGAGCAGCAAAGCAGGTCCCGATGAGATCGATCTTTTTTCGCGAGACGAATCGAAATTCCCCAAACCATTGACATTTCTCTTGTATCTGATATCGTCTTGGCGGTTTCGATCGAACCGATAAAAAAACACGGGGAGCAGGCGACCATGACTGCGGACAACACCGGCCGGCGAAGACTGCAGAGTCTGGAACAGCATTTAAAGACCGAAAATTCGCTACTCACCGACGTCGTGGGCAGCTTCCGGCAGCTTGACCGGGTTTCGCGTCAGCTCGGTTTTTTCGACCGCGACGAATCCCACACCGGCCGAATCCCTTGGTGGCCCCTGATTTCAGTCCTGGGGATCTATTCCTCCGGCAAATCGGCATTCATCAACCACTTCCTCGGTTATTCACTGCAGGCCACCGGCAACCAAGCCCTGGATGACAAGTTCACGGTCATCTGCTTCACCGGCGAAAATCGCGTGCGCACCCTGCCCGGAATGGCCCTGGATGCGGACCCGCGCTTCCCTCTCTACAAAATCAGCCAGGCCATCGAGGAGGTGGCCCGGGGACAGAGCGATCACATCGACCGCTACTTGCAGCTTCGGACCTGCCCCAGCGAGAAGCTGCGCGGTCGAATACTGATCGACTCACCGGGCTTCGACGCCGACGAGCAGCGCTCATCGACACTGCGGATCACCGATCGCATCATCGATCTGTCGGATCTGGTGCTCGTCTTCTTCGACGCGCGCCACCCGGAGTCCGGTTCGATGCCGGACACGCTGAAACACCTGGTCGGGGCGACAATCAACCGCCGCGACGCCAACAAGTTTCTCTATATCCTCAACCAGATCGATAACACGGCCCGGGAAAACAACACGGAGGAGGTCTTTGCGGCCTGGAAAAGGGCGTTGGCCCAGCAGGGGCTGACCACGGGGTGTTGCTTCGCGGTTTACAACCCCGAGCTGGCCGTCACCATTACAGACGAGAAAACCCGCGCCCGTCTCGAAAACCGTCGGGATACCGACCTGAAAGCCATTAACGACCGCATCGATCAGGTGGGCGTGGAACGGGCCTACCGGATTATTGGCCTTCTCAAAAAAACCGTGCAGTCGATCGAACATGAGGTCGCCCCTTTACTGGAAGTATTTGTCGACCGGTGGCGCCGTACCGTTCTCAGGCTAGATGCGCTCGTCTTCGGCGGGGTTCTGGCCCTGTTTCTGGTCGTCAGTATCTGGGCGGGGTATTGGGAAGGCCTGCACCTGAGGCTGCCTTTCGGAACGCTGCTGGCGGATTACAGGGTCCTTCGGGTCGGCCTCATCCTTGTGCTTTTGCTGGCGGCCGGCTACGTGCATTACAGGATACGCCTTCAGGCGGCCGCGCGGGTTGGCCGGAGCCTGCTGGGCGGAATATCCGACCCGCACTTGCGTCGCAGCTATGCCCGCGCATTCCGAAAAAACAGCGGTTGGTGGCGCAGCATATTTCAGCGGCGGCCGGTCGGCTGGGGTC
>JBATHN010000006.1:0-3826 GCA_049666885.1 Desulfobacterales bacterium | reverse complement strand
GTGATGCCAGACAATCGTTTGAAGGCAGCAACTTGGCCGATTCCAAGGGCTCATTTTAAAATAACGTCTCATTTTGGATGCCGATCCATCCTATCCGGCTGTTGGTGCGATAACTCGGACTTTAGAGATATGCCGCTCTTTCGCGCAATGCCAGCCGGATGCCTCAACCCATAAAATTGGCAACTCATTTTTTCGTGAACCCTAAGGGCTCGCTCAAAAATTACTTACCATTTTGTACGCCGATGCATCCCGTCCGGCTACGTTGCAAAATCTTGGAATATCCAGATATTCCTGCGGTTTTACGCCTTTCCGGCCGGGCGCCTCAACGCCCAAAATCACCAACTTATTTTTTCGTGAACCCTAACCGCGTGAAAGAAGGGGAACCGCTCGATGAGCTGGGTTTTAGATGTCGGGCGTCGTTTCCGGCACGGCGATCAGTCGGGGGTCGGCGACACCGGCTGTGGTGAAGAAATGGTCGGTTTGGTACATGAGCCGGTTGAGCGTATCGTCGAGAAGCTGCCGCTTGGATTCCATCTCTTCCCGCGCCGCTCTTCGGGGAACCCATATGAGATGGTCGGCGTAAGCCAGGACAATGCGGGAAAAAGGCTTGGGAATGATTGTTCGATCCCAGCTGTTGAGCCGCCAGCTCCGGTCGGCACTCCACATCAGCGTCAAAATCGGTAAGCCGCTCATTCGTGCCGCAGTGATGATACCGATCTTCGAAACATGGGCGGGTCCGCGCGGCGCGTCGACCACCAGACCGCCAATGTGCCCTTTTTGGAAATAGTGAACCAGTTCCTTCAGGGCCTCGAATCCCCGGTAACTCGATGATCCCCTTACGACGATCCATCCATGGCGCTCAGCCGCTTGGGCTGCCAGTTCGCCGTCTTTGCTGGAGCTGGCCATGGTGACGCGCTTCTGGTCGCGGTAGTGGTGGACCAGAAACATCACCCCCCTGTGCCAGGTGGCGACCAGCAGACCTTTACCGGGATGCTCCCTCTGATAGGTTTCCCCGATTTCGCGGCCGAATTCCTGCACCCGGCAGGTGGAAAAGAGCAACAGGAAAACGATGCGGGTCATCCAGCCGAAAAGGTAGTAGAACGGGACCTGCCAGGGTTTTCTTTTTTTTTTCTGTTTCATGATTCGGTAGTGATAGTTGTGATCAACATGTTTCTAGTTTTCAGCGAGATATGCTGGTTACCACAGGCAGCGCTTGGCTGCAAACCGGAATTATATGTAGCGCGGGAGGCCGTAGCCCTTGCGCTGTTTGATCCCCAGGTACCACAGGCATGCCGGATACAAGGCCAGCAGAACGGCAAGGGTGGCCGTCAGCGTTTCGATCAGGCCACCGCTGTAACGCATGTCCAACAGCCAGGCGGCAAGGGCCAGCAGGTGGACATGCAGAATGTAAAAGAACAGCGAAGTTTGGCCAAATACCATCAGTGGATTCCACTGATTAGCCGATCTATTCCGGTAGTATGCGAAGAGTATCGCCAGGCACAAGAACATGATTCCCAGCTCGAGGGCGGCAAATGAAAGACTCGGGGGATATTTGCTGACGTGCAGCCATTGCAGCAAGGAGGCATCGTCACGGTAAAGCAGCATGTTGCCGTAATGGTTGAGCCCGCGGACGAGAGCGAAGACCATCAGCGACAAAACACCGAGCCGGCTGAACAGAGTCACGGGCGCGGCCGCTCCGCCAGCGGCCGGAAGCCGGCCGATTCCCCAGCCTAGGACCATGTAACCCAGCCACGGCAGCAGCGGGTAGAGAACGTATGCCACCGAACCGACGCGTCCACCGGTAACCAGAAAGGCGGCGAAGATGCCCGGGTTTCGACCCTTGTCAAAACCAATCGCCAGCCCGGCCAGCGTTTCAGCGAATACCAAGAGGATCAGACCCACAGCGATCAATGCTTGGATATCCAACCGGCGCAGGAAAATCATGCAGCACAGGCTGCCGCCGATGGCATAGAGGACCTGAAAGACCAGCCCGTGTCCAAAGCCGACGCTCATCCAGAGCGGATCGAGCAGCATAATGAAGAGCCCGCGCTTGAGAATAAAGGCATCGATGCGGCGATCCGTTACGCCGGCCGCTTTTTGGCGCCCGACGCTCAACGACAGGGACCAGCCGGCCAGGAAAATGAACGTTGGGGCACACAGGTGTGTCATCCAGCGCACCAAAAACTGAGTGGCCGGAATGACGGAGCCCGGCTTGTAAAAACCAATCGCGTCGGTCACATATCGCCCGGCGTTGAACATACCCGAGGCGTGGTCGAAGGCCATCAGCACGATGACGACCCCCCGCATGACATCGATGGCCGCCAGGCGTTGTGCCGCAATCGGTGATATTGCTTCGGGTTTTAATAGGTGGCTCATTTTTACAATTCCGTTAAATACCTCGTGAAGATTATAGACGAAGCGTCCGGCAATTCGTGTTTCGATCAGGATGGGACCCTGAGGCAGGCTTGTCAAGACACCGAGGCTCTAAGGGCTCACTTAAAAATAACGTCACATTTTGGACGCCGATGCATCCCGTCTGTCCGCGTTGCGATAACTTGGAATATCCATATATGCCGAGTTTTCGAGCCTTGCGCTGCGGGCACCTCGGTCATCTTGGTGCATCACCGTATTTACGAACAAGACCACTAAGTGACGGCGACTTCAAATTGTACGGATAGAGGGGGCGGAATAAACAGGCACCGGAGTCCTTCTCTGGGCGCTGAAAACCTTGACACGGGTATTATTATTTGAATCATCATCAACCGAAACGGTGGTAGAAAGGAGGCTTTAATGTCACAGCTGATCGCTGTCAAAAACGCCAATGGAATCGTGGTGGCCGCAGACAGTAACGCCTTAGGTTCCGATACCTATGGCAACATAACGGAATACAGCATTAACCGGCTGATAAAACTGAGCGACCACACCGCGATTCTGGCGGGAGGTGCCGTGGCGGGGGAGGACATGTGCCGCGCCCTGAAGGAATTCATAGCCGAAGAGCGCCTGCTCGACGTCGAAGCGGTTTACACCGCCGCACTGCCCTTTCTGGCTTCTGAATATCAACAGTTCATGCGTAAATCATGCGAAGTTTTACCGTTCGATCCGATCCATCACATCCATTTCATCCTGGCAGGATACTCGGGGAAAAATACACGGAATCCCTTTCAGCTGTATCTTCTCTGGACCAAGAAAAAACGGCCTCAACTCGATGGTGACGAAATCACGGCTGCCTTCAGCGTGCCGCGGTTGATCCGCTTAGAGCACAGTCTGAACCAAATGGCCCATAACAATGCACCCCTCGAAAAGGTACATACCGAGGTTCGCTCAGGGATGGAGAAACAGGCTGAAATCCAGGAAGATGTGGCCGGGCCGATGACCTATGCTTTTATCACCCGGGATGGATTTCAACGAAAAGAATGAGATGGTCCCGCTACTTCCGAGATCGGACGAGCATCACCGAGCACGGCGCCTTGTGGGCCACCCGCTTAGCGACGCTGCCAAAGATGACCAGACCCATGCCCGACAGGCCGAACGCTCCCATCACCACCACATCGATGGGATTCTCGTCGAGAAACTTGATGATTTCGCTCGAGACATGACCGTCCAGCACGACTAGGCGGTAGTCCGCCCGACCGTTCATGCGGCTGCCGTATTTCTGCGCCATCAACTCCTCGATTTGCTGTACCAGCGATTCCCGGGGTTCTTCCGGCATGATCCAGCCGGTGTCGGCCAGCGTTGGGTTGATGGGCGGCGGCAGGACGTGGATAACGGTCAGGTCGGCGGTGTACTTTTCGGCCATTTCGAGTGCGGCGGTAAAAGCGGCCTCGGC
>JBATHN010000005.1:0-3265 GCA_049666885.1 Desulfobacterales bacterium | reverse complement strand
GTCGAGGGCGAATCGATCCTGCTGATGCTGAACGAGTACGGCATCTGTGCCTCGTCAGGCTCGGCCTGTACCTCCGGTTCACTGGAACCGTCGCACGTTTTGCGGGCCATGGGGGTGCCGTTCACGGCGGCACATGGTTCCATCCGCTTCAGCCTGAGCACTTACAATACGGAGGAAGATATCGATTTTATCATTGAAAAGATGCCGCCGATCATCGAGCGCTTGCGGAGCATGTCACCCTACTGGAAAGAAGCTGTCGGGGCAACTTAACAGGCAGCGACATACGGTTATTTAAAGGCGTTTTGGTCACTTACGGCCGGGACGCCTTTTTTGTTTTCTGGCCGAATTAAGCGAAACAGGCCAGTTTTGCGCACAAAATGCGCACACCTTTGGGGCAAAACGTGCGAACAACTCAACCATTATTAATCGGGCCATCGGTGCCGAGACCTCTAATGTTTGTATTAGAGGTCCGGTGGGACTCGCACTTCCTGCCCCACTGTCGCCCCTTTTTGTTTTGAAAAGAGGCAGGTTTTGCAAGGAACGATACCGAGAAACCCTTTTAAGGCAGGTAGGAAGGCCTAACCGGAAAATGGCATTGCTCTTCCTTGAAGATACGTTGTGGCTATATTAACGCCGTTTTCGATAGCCTTGGTACAGATTATATCAGCAAGCGCAATCCCGCACTCTCTTATACTTTGTTGGAGTAAGCGCAAACTCTAATCCGTAAACCTTCGTTAAAGATATTACCAATAACCGAAACAAAATCAGGGTTTTCTATATTCACAATATCTGATACCCAGCCAATTTTACATCTAACCGTTAATTACATACCAGCATTTAGGGTCATGCCAAGCCAACATCTACTTGCTATTACAGTTAACTCGGAAAAATGTCCTCGCTATACTGAACCAATTTTTCAGAATCACCCTTGTTTAAACAATGGTGGGCCAGTTATTTCCATCCTATGTGCGTGAAATAGGCGTTTTAATTCTGCTTTATTAGGCTCCCCTTTAATTTTTGCCAATTCTTGAAAAAAGGATTCCATTAGACCAGCTGGCTGGAATGCGATTAGGAGTCTTCCGTGATCCTTTCCCTTAAATGCCCAGGCATGGGGTACATTTCTCGGAGCTAGGATGGAATCGCCTGGACCCAAATCGAATCGCTCTTCACCAATCTCCAAAAGATACTCACTTTCGATGGCATAAAACCACTCTTCCTGCTCATAGTGGAGGTGACGCGGAGGACCGCCCTTTTTTTCATTAAGATTCTCTATGATGAAAAGACCACCGTCGGTGTCTTGCGTTGCAACCTTTGAATCAATTGGAAAACCCCCGAGCACAATCTTTCTGCGCATAAATCGATCTTGGTCTGCCTTGACAAGAATTCCCGTTTTCATTCTTTTTGAATCGGATGTCTGTCCGTTGGTAAAAGTTGGTGTAACTGCTGCTGCAGCGGCCATTATGAATGTTCTACGATTAATAGGTATCATTTCAGTAATCCTCAATGGGTTCCAGAGCCGGAAAAAATAGACGGTCGATCTATTTTAAAGAAAATAGAGCAATTTACTAAAATGCAGAATGATAGCTCGGCACCATCTATCACCCGAACAGTATGCATGATTGCAATTTCAGCAACATGCAGCGAATAAATTTACATCTATAGAGTCGGAAGGTCACTTGTGCACGAAAGGCCAGGTAGTCATTAAAATACCTGCTGAGAAGCGGGTAAAGGCGGGTTTGATTTGATATGAAATGGAACCGCAACATTCGAAACGGCGATCCAATATGTTGTGTCCAACCGATTTTGGTCCGGGATGAAGATTACATACCCGTTTTTGTAATTATCAAATTACTTTTGCATGTTGAGATTTATTGAGAGTATCCCGCAAGAACCAAGCGCTTCGAAACGTGTGCCTGCTTACCAGTAGTCCAACTACCTGAAATTGAACCATTTATGCAAATAAGGTTTGGTAATCTCAATTCAATTGTCGAATTGTTAGTTATGGAACCATAGCAGATATTGTTTTTTTAACCTTTTCAACCGAACCGACGATATCTGTACTTTTGAGGCGAGCAATTTATGCCAGATTACCATATGATATTCACAGTAATTGGCCATTGAACATAATAGCCGAACTCCATAATCATCGCAATTTGCGTATTACGCACGTTAATAAACACCGGCCACGCACAGTAAATTGTGTGTGGCCAGTTAAAAAGTCAGGATAATTTCATCTGATCAACACTGAGATATTTTAATTATTGGACCAATATAATTAGAGCCTATTTAGAATCAGTTTCTATTTTTTCATCACCCCGCCTGGATACCCCGGTGGGATGCGCCAAAAATTGAGACCGACATATTCCAACGGCCGGCCGGGCGCACCAGGGTCCAGATCGTCGCGCAGCATGAGCACCACATCGGAACTCACTGTCGGGGCGTTGCGAAAATAGCTGTGCCCGTAACTGTCTCCTATGTTCGTAAAAGAGTCGGAGGCTCCCAGAAATTGGACGATTGCAAGATTCCCTTTGCCGAACTCCATAGCGTGTTTCATTCTTTCGGAGACGTTTTCCGGACCGAAGTTGCCCACGCGACCCCGCGGACTCTGGAAAAGCTTTCTGGCAAAGCCTATGGCCTTGTCTTCAGGTGATGTATAGATTGTAAAGCGCTTGACTGCCAGGGGAAGTTGGTCTCCCGCGATCCGCTGCTCGGCGACGGCCAGATCGATATCCGGTGCGGCGATGATAAAATTATTAATCTTCAGTTTTTCTCTCGGATCGACACCCGCAGCTCGTGCCGCTATGGTCAGTTCCCTCAACGCGTTAACGGCCACGTCTGTTCCCCGGCTGTGGGCTATCACGTTTATTTTTTCCACCTCCGGCAAGCCGGCCAAGAAATTAAGCGCCCTTCGCAGATGGTAAACAGTGAACTCGCTGGACTCGCGATCGTAGGTATACCCGAACAGCCCCGGATACCCCGCCGGCCAGGTATAGATGAACGGTACGCCGATGCGCCCCAGAAAGTGCCACAGTTCACCCATGGCAAAGGCGGCATCTTCGAAACTGTTGTGATACCCGTGAACATACAAAAACACCTCTTTGCGGGGTGTCAGCGCCAGTTGATCTATCAGTATTTGCCTAAAGGCCTGAGTTGCCGCTTCGCGCTCAGCCGATTCTTCCGGCTGTTCAACGATCTTACCATCGACCAAGGCATAAGGAAGCGGTGTATTCGGCCCCCGCAGGATTTCCGTCACCTGCCGCACCTT
>JBATHN010000004.1:0-1952 GCA_049666885.1 Desulfobacterales bacterium | reverse complement strand
TCGCGGAAGCCAGGAACGGACCCGGCCGGATCTGCCCCCATTTTCACATTCCGCTCCAGAGCGGGGATGACGGCATTCTGCAAAAAATGAACCGCCCCTACACCGGTCGATTCTTCGAAAAACTCGTCGGAAAAATCATTCGCCTTATGCCCGAGGCTGCCATCGGTGTTGATGTTCTGGTCGGTTTTCCCGGTGAAACCGACGCATCCTTCGAGCGTACCCGCCTACTGCTCGAAGATCTGCCGGTGGCCTATTTGCATGTATTTCCTTTTTCGCCCCGCAAGGGCACGCCGGCCTATCACTTTCCAAAAAAGGTTCCTACAGCGGAGGTGAAAGAACGCAGCCGGGTCATGCGAATCATAGGAAAACATAAAAAATCAAGGTTTTACAGACGATTTATTGACAAACCGCTTGAGGTCATCATCGAAGACCGCAAGCACCTGCCGGAGGGGTATCTCGTGGGTACTTCGGCCAATTATATTCCGGTCCTGGTCAAAAAATCGGACTGTCAAAAGAGACGTTTAGCACCGGTCAAACTCGTGGTCGAAAAAGTGGAAAAGGACCTGAGGGTGTTCGGCAACCCGATGTAGGCCCGGCACGGCGCCCCATACAGAGTTTCCGTTCATCCGGGCGGAGGCGTCCACCTCATTTTCATGTAGCACTGAGCGTCTCAAATCTTTAAAAATTAAACGCTCGGGACATACCGTCTAAATCGATACACTCCTTTAACTTTCCTGAAATCGAAAAGGAAATATCAATCCGTGAAGGGGACCTTGCCTGAATATTCGATCGTTGTACCGGCTTTCAACGAAGAACTCTACCTGCCTCAAACCCTTGACGCCCTGCGCACAGCTATGGCGACCATCACGATGCCGGGCGAGATCATTGTCGTCGACAACAACTCGACAGACCGTACGAGCGATGTAGCCCGCCGTTGGGACGCCGTCGTGGCCTTCGAAGCGATAAACCAGATCTCCAGGGCCCGTAACACCGGCGCCAGACGCGCGCGCGGGCGCTATCTCATCTTTGTCGACGCCGACACACGCGTTTCTCCCGACCTTCTGCAACTGGCCCTGGATCGACTCGAAGGCAAAGCTTGTGCGGGCGGCGGTGCCGTTGTGGCGCCCGATAGACCGCTTAGGCCCTTTTATCGGTTGGCCATCGACGTCTGGAACCGCTTTTCAATAAGATTTAAGATCGCCGCGGGGTGTTTCATCTTCTGCTTGAGGGAAGGGTTCGAGTCCGTCGGTGGGTTCAGCCAAAAGGTCTATGTGGGCGAGGAAGTATGGCTTTCAAGAGATATCGGCCGATGGGCCAGATCTCATAACCTGTCATTTTCCATCATCGACCGGGTTCCGGCAGTGACCTCCACCCGGAAGTTGAACTGGTTTTCGAGCTATCACACCCTCGCCCTTTTGGTCTCCATGATCTTTTTCCCCCTGATTATCCGGCACCGCTCGCTTTGCCGTTTCTGGTACCGGCGACCGTCTATTCCTGTCGGAGGACGGGCCAAAGTCAAATACCACCCCTAAAAGGGATGGCTTGATGAACCCCCTAAAAGGGGGCCGTTTTGATATTCATTTTAACCGCAGAGACGCTGAGCACGCTGAGGACTTGTTTAATTTTTTGCTTTCCGCTGAGACCCGCCTGACTCGCCTGAGCCCGCCTGCCTCGCAGGCATTGCGGACAGGCGAGATCGATGGCGGGCAGGGGGCGGAAAGCAAAAATCAGCAACCTTTTGGGGCTTCAACTTGCTACTGTCAATAAGATACCCTCATAAGTGGTTTGTTTGTCTATCGAAGCTGAAAGCTTTTCCTTTGCCGTCCTCCCTGCCCCGTAGCTCCGTTAAATGGTACTGGGGTCAACGGCAAAGGAAAAATATTATTTTCTCTGCGATCTTTGCGTCTCGAGCGAAGCCCCGCAGATAACGGGACAGGCTGGGCGGTTTATAC
>JBATHN010000003.1:0-2173 GCA_049666885.1 Desulfobacterales bacterium | reverse complement strand
CCTGATGAAGATACTCTCTGTTGATGGTCGTCCGGGTCTCGCTGCCGATGGAGTATTGGGTGAGGTCCTTTTGCAGCTTGTAGTTGGTGTTGTGGGAAACGTAGCAAATCCGGCAGCGGTCAACAATCGGTGCCTCCTCTTTTTCAGCCAGAAAACGGTGAAACTCCGAGTTGTTACTGGTGGCGAGGATGAGGGTGTCGATCGGCCATTTATACCCATCGATCTCAATGTTCCGGTTCTGAATCACGCCCAGGTAAACCTGGACCAGGTCTTTTTTGTTTTTGAAGATCTCGTCACTAAAATGAATACCGCCGCCGGCGACCCGCGCCAGCGCCCCGCGCCGCAGATCGAACCGGTAGGGATTGTTGGTGTCGGTGATGTGCAGCAGTCGCTGGATCGATTCCTCTCCCAGCAGGTCGACCGCAGAGGAAGTGATCTTGTCTTTGGCCGGGTATTTACCCGTAACCGTACCGAGGCTTTCGGTGAGCGGCACCGGCACGATTTCGACGAACTCCAGCATCCGGTCAATATCGCCGTCGACGAAGGTTTTGATATCGTTCAGAATATAGCCGCTACAGGCACCCAACGGTCGATAATTTTCGTAGAGCGTTTCAATTTCGTTCTCCGAAAAGTCGACCGACTGGACCAGATATTTTTTGTTGGCTGCGGGTTCATCGAAGAGGTTCATGGCCAGTATCATCGGGTCTTCGTACGTCTGAGATTCAATGTTCGTAATACGACCGTAGTTCTGCAGCTTGTCAATGTTACGGAACTTGAAGGTGTACTTGCGGTTCTTCTCATCGGACAAGAATTCGCGGTATTTTGTACACAGGAAATCGACGAAATAGGTCTTGCCGTTTCCCGGTTCTCCGACCAGAATAAAGGCCATCTCCTTGGACGAACCACCTTCGGAGGCGTCCTTGACGTACGAGACAAAGCTGTTGATTTCATCGTACATGCCGATCACATGCTTTTTCCCGGTACGGAATATGCTGAAATCATATGTCGTCTTGCCGTTGACGACCACCTTTTTGATGTCGCTTTCCAGTATCATTCGCGCCACGCCCTGGAAGGCATTTTCAAAACTGCGACGCCCCTCTTTGACCGCGCTGAGATGATAATGAAGTGAGCGTTCCGTGGTATTTGCCATGCTACCTCCCAACTTTGAGTCGTTGACGTTTTTGACCGCAATTTTGTTCAAATGTGTGTTCGCGTCGTTATAAATGAAAAATGGCTGACTCTCAGGACCTCATCTATTTCGCATGTCAGGCGAGCTACAGAGCGGGCATCTACAGGCAGAGAAGAGAATAAACACCTCTATTTTAATCATCAAAAACCGGCGGTACAACCGTCAGTCCGGTCGGATCAGGAGCCGCCCTTACGATAGATGCCGATAATTATGTATAATTAATAGTTATTATACCCCGGGATCCTATGATGATCAAGTTAATACCTCTGATCCGGAGAATTTAGGCTTTGTGAGTTGCCGTCCATAAATGGCCCTATCCCGCAATTTCGGTATCAAGCCAGAGGCGTAACCGTATGAGAGACCAAGGGCGCGTGAAAAGGTCCAGGCATGGATTGTGCGGCGTCACCGGCGAAACGAAATGGCGGTGCTACTGTCGACCGGTATGGGATCGGACCAACAGCAGGGTGTTGCCGATCACGGTCAGACTGCTCAGCAGCATGGCGCTAACGGCCACCAGGGGGGTCAACAAACCGCTCATCGCCAGCGGAATGCCAATAATATTATAAACAAAGGAAAACCAGAGGTTTTGCAGTATCTTACGGTTGGTCAGATCGGCCAGACGGAGGAATACCAGCACCTGTTCGGGCTCCCCGCGCATCAGCGTAATGTCGGCGACCTCTTTACCCAGATGGCTGCCGGAATGGACCGCTATGGCCAGGTCCGCACCCGCCATTGCCTCGGCATCGTTAACCCCGTCGCCAACCATCGCCGGCCGTCGTCCTTCTTTGCGCCGGCTCGCCAGGAAGGCGGCCTTGCCTGAAGGCAACAAAGCGCCATGGGCGTCATCGATGCCGAGTGATCTTGAAATCCGTCGCGTAACCGCCGCGTCGTCGCCTGAAACCACTGCCAAGGCATACCCGAAATTTTTCAGTTCTGCGACGGTCTTGCGGGCACCGCTCCTGATCGTGTCACCGAAAATCAGAA
>JBATHN010000002.1:0-2643 GCA_049666885.1 Desulfobacterales bacterium | reverse complement strand
TCGAACCTGAGATTTCGGTGCCCAACAACACCATCGCCATATCCATCGCAATCGACGGGACGGTCTCCGTGCTGCAGGCCGGTCAGACGGAACCGAGTGAAATCGGCACGATCGAGCTGGCGCGTTTTATGAACCCCGCCGGACTGCACAGCATCGGGCGAAACCTGTATTCCCCGACCGGGGCATCCGGCGATGTCATCGTCGGGACGGCCGGTGAAGATGGTTTCGGAACGATTGCCCAGGGGTATCTGGAAGGCTCTAATGTCAGCGTGGTCGAGGAAATGGTGAGCATGATCGTCGCCCAGAGGGCGTACGAGACCAACAGCAAGGTGATTCAGGCCTCCGACGAGATGCTGCAGATGGCCAACAACGTCAGGCGATAGGATTAATGTCATGAGTCATGCAGTCGGACGCTCGGTTTTCCTCGGCCGGTATCTCCCGACCCTGTGCAAGTGTGCGGTCGTTTTTCTTCAACTGATGTTAATTATTCCGGCGGTCCCTGCGGCTGATATCATGATCATTTTACGACCGGAGGCCGAGGTCCGGGGATCCGACATTCGACTGGGCGAGGTCGCCGAGATCGCCTGCGCTGAGACCGAACTGCAGCGCCGACTCGAAGGATTGGTCATCGGCAAAGCCCCCCTGCCCGGACGGTCGCGCAACATCTCCGCAGAATACGTGCGCTTGCGTCTCCGACAGCTTGACATCGGGATGGAGCGGATGGTCCTTGGCGGAGCGGAGCGAATCGAGGTGTCAATACCGGGAGTGATGGTCAGCGAAGAGCAAATCCGGCAGATCGTCACGGGTTTCGTAAAGGCCAGCGGCATTTGGGGCGACGCCGAGGTGAAGGTTGCGGAGCTCACTATCAGCGCTGACCGGACGCTGCCCAAAGGTCAGGCCACCTACCGGGTCCTGCCACCCCGGAACATGCGCTCGCTGGCCACGGTGCCGCTGTCGGTCGTCTTCGACATCGACGGTCGTTTTCAGAAAACGATCCGGGCGACCGCGCGGGTCGAAGCGCTGGCACCGGTGGTCGTGGCAGCACGGCCGATCGGCCGCCTGAAACCGATTTCAAACGATGACCTCAAGATGGAAAAAATGAATCTCTCTGAACTGCCCGCCGGTGTGATGACCGATGCCGACGATATCATCGGCCAGCGGGCCCGTCGGAATATCGATGCCGGGGATATTTTACGGCCCGACCTGATCGAAATGCCGCCGCTGGTAAAGAGAGGGGACATGGTCGTGATCGTTGCCGAATCCGAGGGCATCAAGGTTACCGCCACCGGCGAAGTCAAAAGCGACGGGCTGCGCGGGGAACAGGTAAAAGTGGTTAACCTCGACTCCAACAAACGCTTTTCCGCCCGGGTCGTGGACAAAAAAACCGTGATGGTCGATTTTTGACAGCCAATAGGGGAACACTTTATGCGGTATAACAAGAAATCTATGACAATTCGGCAAATCCTGGCGGTGACGGTGCTGGGGGCGTTTATGGCGGCCGGGGCGACGGGGTGTTCGACCGGAACCAAAACCCTTACCAAGACCGGCGGTCCGCCGGAAGCCGCTCGTTTGTCCAGGACGACGGCGCCGGATGTCATTCCGGTCAGTTTGCCGGATGAAGAGAATGGGTCGCTGTGGCAGGACGGCGGTGTTTTCAGTGACATGTTTGAGCTGCCCAAGGCGCGCCGGGTCGGCGATATCGTTACGATCAAAATCGTCGAGTCTTCGAGCGCCACGAACAAGGCCAATACCCTGACGGAACGCGACTCGAGCCTGTCGGCCAGGATCGATGCCTTCCTTGGGTTGGAAAAAAAATATCTGGATCCCAACAACCCCGGCTACAATGCCGGACGTAATTTCAATCCCTTCGGGGAAATCAAAGGCGGAATGACATCGAAATTCGACGGGACGGGTACAACCAGCCGCAGCGGTGATCTGACGGCTTACATAACGGCCAGAGTGACCGAAGTCCTGTCTAACGATAACCTCATGATCGAGGGCTCCAGAGAGATAGAAGTCAACAACGAGAAGCAGTTCATCACCTTGACGGGTGTTATTCGCACCCGTGACGTTGCGGCCGACAACGTGATCTTGTCCACTTACATCTCCGGAGCCCGTATTACCTACTCTGGAGCGGGCGTGATCGACGAACGTCAGCGGCCGGGGTGGTTTGCGAACATTATGAACAAGGTCTGGCCCTTCTGAACGGCAGCCGCGATTAACCGAACGGACGGATACGAAACCCTTGCCGACCGACCGGAAAACGGGCCAACGGGCCAACGGGTTAACGGTACAAAGGACCCGCCGAACGATTGGGAGTCAATATGAGACGCTCTGCAAAAAAACGGCGAGCGACTGAAAAGATCGCAGCGGTTTTCCTCTGGGTCCTGTGCGCGCTGCTGCTTTGGCAGGTGCCGGTCCAGGCTGCGCGCATCAAGGATATCGTCGACATTAAAGGCGCCCGCCAGAACCAGCTCGTCGGTTATGGTCTGGTGGTCGGGCTTTTCGGTACCGGAGATGGGAAGAATTCCGTGTTCACGTCGCAGTCCCTGGCGGCACTGCTGAACAAAATGGGGGTCACGGTCAACCCGGAACAGTTAAAAGGAAACAACGTGGCCGCCGTCATGGTGACGGCCGACCTGC
>JBATHN010000001.1:0-3056 GCA_049666885.1 Desulfobacterales bacterium | reverse complement strand
CAAATTCATAGCTCTGCAGCTCGACTGTCTGATCGATCTCGCGAATCTTCTGTCGCGCCGCGCTGTGGTATTCGCTTTCGTGATGGGAATCGATGAAATACTGGAGCAGGACTTTCTTGTCGCCGGGGTTCTCGATGGCACCGACACGTTCGAGGATGGCCTGGTATTCTTTTGCAAGCTGTCGCGTTTTGATATAACGAGTACCGTAGGTACCGACCGTCGCAAGCAGCAGAAGGGCCAGCAGCACGACAGCTACAATTTTCGGCGCCCGGCTTTTCGATGCCTGCTGCGCCTCTCGCAGGGACTTATAGCGGTCGTTGGCCTGGATGTTGAGCACCGATGCCGCCGCGGCCGGTGCCACCATATTTTTACCTTTTTTTTCGTTTCTCAGCCTGAGAGCTTCCGTGAAAATCTCCATCAACGGCTGATTGATCTCGTTCTTGTTTCGGCCGGCCGCATCCAGCAGGACAATTTCCGAATTGTCCCAGCTGATGATTTCATAAGCCGCCGCCTTGTTTTTCATGCTACCCGACTCGGCGGCGATCAGATCCCCGTCCAGCAGATGGAGATAGCCCACCGCACCGGTCGTTTTGATTTCAAGGGTGCAGGTGAGCCTTTCGAACTGGGCCATGTGTAAAAATGAGGGCAGGCTAATGCCCTGCACCATTCCACCGTCACGGTCGGAAAGGGCATCAAAAACCTTGTTGTTCAGGATTCTGGTTTTTATGAGTCGTTGATAGTTTTCGACATCCGTGTCGCTCATCTTGTTGGCGCAGTAGCCGAGATGCACGGTGATTTTACCGAGTTCTTTGTGCCAGGGCCACAGCGCACCATAGTAATACCCCCTTCCGGCCTTGCGCAGGTAGAGTGCCTGTTCTTCCCGAATACCGTTTAGATATTTGAGTGTCGCATTGAACCGCAGTTTCACCGGCATCGGTTTGCCGGCCGGTTTTTTGGCGGGACCGAAGAAGCCTTCCAATTGCTTGCCGAGGGTGTCGATGTCACGGCCCTGGGAAACCGCCTGGTAGAGGCTGCGGGTGACGTTGTAAGGGGTTTTCTGGATATCGGGCAGGGCATCCAGCAACTCCACGAGTGTCAGAAAATCCCGGGTGACATTGAGACTGATCAAGAGATCCGACAGCTCTCTGCTGGTGTTGCCGGTTCCCGTAGTGGTTGTCTGTTCGGTCATGACACCTATTTCTCCTGTGATGCGCCGCAAGCCCTAACTAGTTTCCGTCCATAAATGGCCCTTTTCCGCAATCTCTGCGTCAATCATACCTTAGGCGTGACAGGTCTGGAATCGCTTATGCGGCGCACACGAGTATGCCTCCGCGCAATTCCTTGATTTCCTTGAACTTGCAGGAAATTGCTCATTTCCGGATCGGAAACTAATCAGTGCCCATAATGGAAACGTGGATGGGCACTAACTATTCGGTAACGGGGGAAATACCTTTAACTTCTATATATTACACGAATTTTCACACCGAATCAAGCATCCCTTTTCAAATCTGTTTTTGTGGGCTATGGTAAATGGTCGGCCGGTCAGCCGGAGTCAATCCGGTTGCGAAAACCGTCAATGCTGAATGTCCGATAAGGCAGGAAGGAGTCGACAATGGATGTTACATTTCACGGTGCCGTGCGGGAGGTCACCGGTTCCATGCACGTGTTGACCACCGCAGCAGATCGAGTGATACTCGACTGCGGAATGTTTCAAGGCCGCAGAAAAGAAAGCGAGGCCAAGAACAGGGTTCTGCCCTTCGATCCGCAGATCGTCACCAATGTGGTGCTCTCGCACGCGCACATCGACCACTCGGGTCGAATTCCGCTGCTGGTAAAAGACGGGTTCAACGGTCGCGTGGTCTGCACACGGGCAACGACCTCAGCCTGCACCTACCTGCTGCTGGACTCGGCCCACATTCAGGAATCGGACGCCGATTACCTGAACTACAAAACCGTTCGGGGGGCCCTCAACCAGATGAAACCCTCAAACCGCAAAAAAATGAACGTCGGCAGCCGGATTTCAGACGTCAAGAACGTGCTCAAGAAAAACCGCCACGCACTCGATGCCACTGTCATCAATGACTTTATGGACCAGCTGCATCTGGAGAAAATTCAACCGCTTTACTCAAGCGCAGACGCCCAAAATGCATTGGCCAGCTTCGACGGCTACCCCTACCGCTACCCGGTTGCCATCGGAAGCAACATGACCTGCTCGTTCTACGATGCCGGACACATCCTCGGCTCGGCCATCAGCATGATCCGGATTGAGGATAACGGTCGTCCGATCACGGTCTGCTATTCCGGAGACCTCGGCCGCTTCGACAAGCCGATCGTGCGCAATCCAACCTTGAACTTTGAAGAACAGCACCGCGACGTAGACCTGCTGATAATGGAGAGCACTTACGGTGACCGCTCGCATGAGCCGGTCGAGGCGCTCAAGCCGAAGCTTGAAAAGATCCTGATCGAGACCAACAACCGCCGGGGGACCGTTCTGATTCCGGCGTTTGCCTTCGGCCGTACCCAGGAACTCCTGTATGTGCTCCACGAGCTCTACGATGAGAAGGCGGTGCCGCGCGTCCCGATATATGTGGACAGTCCCCTGGCAATCAACATGACCCGGGTATTCGGCGAACATCCCGAAGTGTACGATCGCGATGCACAGGAAGCGTTTCTTAAAGACGGCAAGAACCCGTTCTCCTTCGACCAAGTCCATTTTGTCACATCGGTGGAAGAGTCGATGCGGCTCAACCGCGAAAAAAAACCACACATAGTTCTGGCCGCTTCCGGTATGTGCGAAGCCGGCCGGATTCTGCATCACCTGCGCCATAAAATCCACGACGAAAAAAACACGATTCTGATCGTCGGTTTCATGGCACAGAACACACTCGGGCGGCGTATAATCGATCAAGGCACGGCTTATGAAAAGTCAGGCAGAAGCGGACCGCCGCCGATGCTGAAGTTTCTCAACAAAACCTACCCCTTGAAGGCACACGTGAAGAGTCTCGGCGGATTCAGCGCACATGGAGACAAACAGGAACTCTTGCGGTTTATCAAGG